>NZ_CACSIH010000223.1:0-39964 GCF_902705805.1 Alteromonas alvinellae
TGCCCCATCAACCATTAAATCCGTATACCCCGAAGACTTAGCCTCTTAGGCCCATGATGTTAATTGAACTGCAAAAACATTTCACAGAAAGGGATCATGCTTTCCTTATGTCATTCAAAAGAGGACAACCTGACTGGGCATTGTTTGACTATCCTAAAGCAGCAGACTTGCCAGCGATTCGTTGGAAGTTGCAGAACATTAACAAATTGGCAAAGAATCAAGCAAAACATCAAGAGCAATTAGATAAATTGAAGCAAGTGCTTGATGATTGGCTTGTTAACGCAAACGCCGAGTAATTCGTTTATAACAAACCTCAACGAGCTATAAGCCCCCTAGTTAGATTGCGATTTCTTCAATCTATCTAACCGAGTCCACATAGGACAACTGCATAGACTGGAGCCTCGATTTACATTAACGAGGACTCCTCATGCGAAAACTATCTCCAATTATTCTGGCGCTTGCGCTGTCTCCATTGGTTCAAGCTGAACCTGTGTCTGAAGTGTCGCCCGTTGGCAAAATTGACGGCATGGTTTCTTTGCCGGTCACGGGTATGAAAGCGGTCGAAAGCAATGGCCGTATTGTTTTCATGTCAGACAGTGGCCGGTTCGTCATTGATGGCACGCTCTATGATGCCTGGTCGAAAAAGCCGCTTACCAGCCTTGAAGAAATTCGTGAAGCGGGTAACACGCTGGACTTAAGTCGTCTTGGCTTAAAAATGGATGATTTGAATCCACTGACGCTGGGTGAAGGCAAAAAGAAAGTGGTGGTCTTTGTTGATCCCCGGTGTCCGCATTGCCATGAGCTTTTGAAACAAGCCCTACCGCTAACCAAAGAATACACCTTCCAAATACTCCCTGTGCCAGTGCTTGGTCCTGATTCAGAGCGTCAGGTTCGCCAGCTTGGCTGTGCGCGTGACAAAAAAGCGGCCACCGATGCATTGCTGAATGGCCGGATTGGTAACCTAGAACAGGATGATGCCTGCAACTTAGAACCAATGCAGCGTACCTTGGTGACGGCTCAAATCCTGGGCATTCAAGGTGTGCCTTTCATCGTCGCCAATGATGGTCGCATCAGCCGAGGCCGTCCTTATGATCTTTCTGCTTGGTTGGAGGGGCGTTAATGAAAGCCTCTCTGTATTCAGGGCAACGCGCTTCAGAGCTATTGCCAGTATTGGCCTATTCAGACGATGAGCAACTGTTTTTCATGGAAGACCAAAGTGTTGGCTTTGGTTTTCTATGTGACCCATTGCCGGGTGGTGATGAGTCTGTTGCAGACAGGGTTAATGTTCTTCTCAACAACGACTGGCCAAAAGACACTTTGCTGCAATTTGGCCTGTACGCCTCGCCTGATATTCAAACCGACCTTCAGCGCATGATGGGCTTACGGCATCGTCAATCCGATCCATTGCTTAGGGCGTCGATACGCAAACGTGCGGATTTTCTCGATGGGGGCACGGTTCAACCGATAGAAGAATCGACCCAGACTCAGGTTCGCAACTTTCAACTGATCGTCACCTGCAAATTGCCTTTGGAAAGTCCTATACCGACGGAGCGTGAGTTGAGTCGAGCATCCGCGCTTCGGGCTTCTTTCTCGCAAGCGCTGGCAACGGTTGGTTTTCGCGTCACTGAGATGACTGACCGAAACTGGCTCGCGGCAATAAGTGCTCAGCTTAACTGGGGAAAAGATGCTTCCTGGCGCAATCCATCACCAATCCGCAGTGAGGCAGATAAACCACTTCGGGAGCAAGTGTTGGATTATGACCGAGCTATCAAGGTGGATAGCCAAGGTCTGATGCTGGGCGATTACCGAGTTAAAACCTTATCGTTTAAACGCTTGCCTGAGCGGATCTGGTTTGGTCATGCCGCAAGTTTTGCGGGCGATATGATGACGGGCAGTCGCGGTTTACGCGGCAGCTTTTTGCTAAATGTCACCATTCACTTTCCCTCAGCTGAGGCGATGAGATCTCGTTTAGAGACGAAGCGTCAGTGGGCGGTCAATCAGGCCTATGGCCCGATGCTCAAGTTTGTGCCGGTGCTTGCAGCCAAGAAAAAGGGATTTGATGTTCTTTTTGAAGCTTTGCAAGAAGGTGATCGTCCTATTCGGGCCAATATGACTTTGACGCTGTTTTCACCAACGGGAGAAGCGTCCATCAGCTCTGTTTCAAATGCTCGAACTTATTTCAAAGAACTCGGATTTGAGCTGATGGAAGACAAGTACTTCTGTTTGCCCATTTTCCTGAATGCCTTGCCATTTGGTGCTGACCGCCAGGCGATGAACGACTTGTTTCGATTCAAGACCATGGCGACACGGCATGTCATCCCTCTGTTGCCTTTATTTGCGGATTGGAAAGGCACTGGCACGCCGGTGATTAACTTTGTTTCCCGTAATGGCCAGATCATGAGTGTGTCCCTTTATGACTCGGGCAGTAATTACAATTGTTGCATCGCGGCGCAATCGGGATCGGGTAAGTCATTCCTGGTGAACGAAATCATCTCCTCCTACCTATCAGAAGGCGGGCAATGCTGGGTGATTGATGTTGGCCGCTCTTATGAAAAGCTGTGTGAAGTCTATGACGGTGAGTTCTTACAGTTCGGGCGAAACAGTGGCATTTGCTTAAATCCGTTTGAAATCGTTGAGGACTATGACGAAGAAGCGGATGTGTTGGTTGGGTTATTGGCCGCAATGGCCGCACCTACGCAGTCATTAACCGATTTTCAGATGGCAAACCTAAAGCGTCAGACCCGTGAACTGTGGGAGAAAAAAGGTCGTGCCATGTTGGTTGATGATGTGGCAGAGGCCTTGAAAAATCACGAAGACCGACGTGTGCAAGACGTGGGTGAGCAGCTCTATCCATTTACGACACAGGGCGAATATGGCCGCTTCTTTAATGGCCACAATAATATTCGCTTCAAAAACCGTTTCACCGTTCTGGAGTTAGAAGAGCTCAAGGGGCGTAAGCATCTACAACAAGTGGTGTTGCTTCAGCTTATCTACCAAATCCAACAAGAGATGTACTTAGGTGAGCGGGATCGTCGCAAGATTGTGTTCATCGACGAAGCCTGGGATCTGCTGACTCAAGGTGATGTCGGTAAATTTATCGAAACGGGTTACCGGCGATTTCGAAAATATGGTGGCAGTGCTGTAACGGTAACGCAATCGGTCAACGATTTGTATGATAGCCCTACAGGTAAAGCCATCGCTGAAAACTCAGCCAATATGTACCTGCTTGGTCAAAAAGCTGAAACCATCAACGCGCTCAAAAAAGAAGGCCGCTTGCCACTAGGTGAAGGCGGCTATGAATACCTGAAAACGGTTCATACCGTCACTGGTGTCTATTCCGAAATTTTCTTTATTACCGAAATGGGCACCGGGATTGGCCGCCTCATCGTCGATCCGTTTCACAAGCTGTTGTACTCGTCCCGTGCAGAAGATGTAAACGCGATTAAACAGTTAACGCGCAAAGGCCTTTCTGTTGCTGATGCCATCTCTCAGTTGTTGAAGGAGCGAGGCTATGAATAAGACCACGCTTTGGCCATTTATGGCCTCTATTACTTTGTCTATTGCTGGTAGCGGTTTAATGACCAGCTGGCTCTTAATGAAAACACTCGAACCCATCCACAGCCAGTTGGCGTTAAGTACGCCCATTGCGGTCGTGGATTTTGGGGAGGCTGTGCTGTCACTGGGCCCCAATGCCAGCGAACAAGACATCGAATCCAGGTTGCTTCAGACCAATCAGCAAATTGAAAAGCTAAAAGCAGCCGGTTTTATCGTGCTGGATGCCCAAGCGGTGGTGGGTGCTGATGATTCCGTATTTGTGCCATTAGGCTCAAAGGAGGTGTCTCATGCAGATACTCCGTAAAAGAATGCCTTGGCGGCCATACCTCATCCAGTTGACTGTTCTTGCGTTAATCATGGCCTTGGTAGGCACCTACGCCATGATGCGCTACCGAATAGGTATTGATACCCAGCAAGAGCGCTGCCTGCCTGATACCACGGTGTATCTGATTGACCTATGGAATAAAAAGCCCGTTAAGGATGGTTTGTATGCCTTCCACTCAAAAGGACTCGCTCCGTTATATAACGACGGTACTCGGATGCTGAAACGCCTAACAGGGATGCCTGGGGATGAAGTCAAGGTGACGCCTGAGCATGTGATGGTGAACGGTGCTGAAGTCTCAAATGGCATGGCATTAGCCCAGCGTCTTGGTGTGGCGGAAACAGAATTTAGCCGCTCATTGACGCTGCAAGAAAACGAATATTGGTTTTCCGGTGAGGCTGCAACGAGTTTTGACTCCCGCTATTGGAATGCCGTTAAGCGCGAGCAGATTGTTGGTCGCGCTTGGCCGCTTTGGTAGGAGGTGGATGATGAGAAGACTATGCCTCTTATTTTTGTTGGTTGCTCCATTGGCTTGGGTTCAAGTTTCCTGGGCACAAGAGCCTTATCCGTTGTCTGATGAGGACAAAAAGATCGTTGAAATGAGCCGCAGCATTTTACAAAGTGCTGTGGATGGTTCATCTGAATTTATCGAGCCTTTTTCACCGATTGAACAACCTGCGTCGCTCAAACATAACGATGAATGGTTGATTTTTGCGTCGTCTTCACTGGGAGATTCCTCACTGAAGCAGCTATTTAAAGAGGCCAGTGCTACCGGCGCTATTGTGTTGTTTCGGGGAATTCCTGAAGGAAAGACCTTGGGGGCGGCTATCCGTGATTGGCATACGCTGATGACGGGGCTTGATCCTGTTCCTCAGGTTCGAATCGATCCGAAAGCCTTTGTGCACTGGCGGGTGACTAGCGTGCCTGCTATTTTCCGCATAGAAGATGACAAGGTGACTGCAAGTGCACTAGGGGTTTACAGCAAGGACTGGTTGCAGCGTCAAATTGAAACAGGCAATACCGGTTCATTGGGTCAACGCGGTCCTATTCATTCGATTTTAGAACCGGATTTGGTGCAAGTAGCGATGCAGCGTTTACAGTCGATTGACTTGGGCGCGTTAAAGAAAAAAGCCATTGAGCGTTTCTGGTCTCGCCAAACATTTACTGAGTTACCCAAAGCCACGCAGTATCGGATAAGAACGGTTGATCCAACCATCGTCATGCAGCGGCCACTATTGGATGCCAATGGCCGAACATTGATCCCAGCGGGAACGCGTATTAACCCGCTAAAAGCCTTGCCATTTACTCAGCAGCTCGTGGTGTTTAATGCGTCGAACGCTGAAGAAGTGGACGCAGTAGCGCATTGGCTTGAGGGCCAAGATAGGACACTGCGCCGCATTACGCTTATCACCACGCAGCTCGACCGTACTCAAGGCTGGAATCGCCTCAATGCGATAGAAAAGACATTGGACAGTCCGGTTTATCTTCTCAATGCCTCGCTAAAGCAGCGCTTTGATTTGCAAGTCACCCCATCGTTTGTTCAAGCAAAGGGACTCGCGTTTGAAATAGAAGAAATTCCAGCAAAGGAGCTTGTTCATGAAAAAGCTCAATAATACGTATCGTCTGTTGCGGACTCTCGTTGTCATGTTTGTCCTAAGCGCATCTATTCCTGCAAAAGCCGACCTGACCTGCCCAGACGCGGGGTTATTGTCCGGCAAGTTGCTGACGGATGTTTGCTGGTCATGCATTTTTCCTATCCGGGTTGCCGGTCTTCCTCTTGGTTCTGGAAATGTCCCAAGCGGCGCATCAAACAAGTCATTTTGCTTATGTGAAGACAACTTAGGTGTGCCAAGGCCAGGTATTGTTACCAGCATGTGGGAGCCAGCGCGTCTGATTGAACTGGTCAGAACGCCGGGTTGCTCGCCTTCCCTGGGAGGGATTCGTTTACCGTTAGGTGATAGACGACTGCAAGGTGGTCATGGCGAGGGTGAATACGACACCGGTGATCTCGCTTTCTACCATTACCATTATTACGCCTTTCCGCTTTTGGTCATGCTCGATTTGTTCATGGATGGCAATTGCAATGTCGATGGTTACATGGACTTTGACTTGATGTATTTGTCGGAATTGGACCCAACATGGCTGAACGATGAACTGGCCTTTTTTACTCAGCCTGAAGCTGCTGCCGTTGCCAATCCATTGGCTATTTCGGCTTGTACCGCTGACGCTGCCTCATCGACGCTTGGTAAACCCATCGACCAGTTGTTTTGGTGTGCTGGCAGTTGGGGCCATCTCTATCCCTTATCTGGCCACACCTTAGCCATTGGCTCATTAGCAGAAAACACCAGCCATTTAGCGGCGCGTGCAATCGCGGCTCAACACAGGCGTGGTCTTGCTAGGCGAACAATGGGGAACAGTGCGCTATGCCGACCTGTTATCGAACCCATGCTGCCGAAATCCCAATACAAGATGAGTATGTTCTTCCCTGTACCGGAAACTGAAAGTGCGCATGTCATCGGTGAAAGCACCATGAAATGGGGAGAGTGGCGAACGATCCCCGGTGCCGGTGAAGATGCGCTCTACATTTTGTGGCGCTGGCAAGACTGCTGTAACTCGGGAGGTTAACTATGAAACCAACACTTTTTACCCGAGTTTTAGCGGGTGTTTTATCAATCACTATGGCTTGCTTGCCCTTACATGGTGTGGCCGCTGATGTGCAGCGCCAATCCGGCTTAAGCGGACAACAAGAAGGTAAGCAATTACTGCAAAACTGGACGATGCCCGCACTTAACGGCAATACATTGTTGGTGCCGAGTGGCAGTGGTAATGAGTCCATTAACTTGCAAGAGCTATTTCCTGGTATGGATCAGGGCTCATTAGATGTCTTAACGGGCGTTTATGGCTCTGATGCCAGCATGAATCAATTGGGGACGCAGCGCCAAGAGAGCATGGCATCCGAAAGTGGCGCTACGGGTGAGGCGTTTCGCTCGCTACAGCAAATCAAAGACAGGTCTCGGCCAGATATGGTCAATGATCCGCTTTGGGCATTAACTGATGCGGTTCAAACTGACCCCAATCTATTAACCCAAAGCTTCCCCGGCTGTGAGTCTCAAGGTGAAGGCAGCCCAAATTACCAGCAATGTGACAGGCTCAATACAGCGGTTAACAGCTGCACTATTACTCACGATTACACGGCAGGCATCATTGAGCATGTTTCAGGGCCGATGAACCTTCGCTCTTGTGGTGAGGGGTGTCTTGAAGTTTGGATTGGACGAATTGGCGACAACTACTGGAGTGGCCGTTGTAAAGTGTTTGAACAGGCCATCACACTCAAAGTCGTGAACCCCGATGCGATTACCTCAGCCGTTCTTGAATACGCCAAATGGGATGACTACATGCAAGTGTGGCTTGGTGATCAGAAAGTCTGGTCTGGGCCGAACAATAACTTTCCACCAGAAACGGCAGGTCGTTGCGAGCTCAGTACCAGTTGGGAGCGCAATCCAAATACCGATCTCACTGCCAAGCTAAAAGCGGTAGAACCAGGTTTAGAAGTGCCGGTAAAAATTCGCGTATCGGTTACGGGTAGTGGTGAGGGCTATGCACGCATAAAGGTGCGCTTTGATCCAACCAAGGTAGTGATGAATGATAGTTGGTCGCCACAATCCTGTATCGAACAAGCAGCGGATATCCCGACGAAGTTTTCAGACTACAGCATTCAATGCACGGATCAGCCTTCTTCAACCAACGGATGTACGGTGGTCAATGGTGTTTCAGTTTGTGAATCCTACTTTGCCCCTAGCCCTGTGGCTGGCATATCGCCTTTGTGTCGGCGTGTACAAGTCAGTGTGGATGATGAAAGCTATAAGGGGATTGAAAATCAGGCCTGCCAAGTGCTTGAAGCGAATCCTTCCTGTGGATTCATGTCGTCAGAATGTGCCGAGACCAATGATAAAGGTGAATGCATTCGTTTTACCGATACCTATGACTGTGGATTGCAAACCAGCGATCCAAAGTGTGTGGTATCTAACCTTATGCCAAGTAGTTTTGAGGCCTGTGAGCCTACTCAGACGATTACGCCATTTACTGAAACCAAGCATGTACCGGATTACCAGGTGTGCGAGAAGATCAGCACGCTTACTGAGTGTCAGTTAGAACGACGTGTATCCGCTGAAACTCATCAACAAAGCTGGTCTATTGAGCGTGGTTGCTTTAGCTCTGAAACGCTCAGCTTTGTTCCACAGCACAGCAGTACTATGCAAACTGGGAACGCGATACTGAGAATTTTTGATAATCAAAATACTGAGATAAAAATTACCGAGTCGCCATCCAAGGCAAATGGTTGGAAAACGACACTCTCACTGACGGGCAATAAGGAAACGGTGACTGAGACGAAACCGTCCATTAAATACCCTGAAATGACGTGTCCAAAAGGAACCTTGGTTGGTTCATTGTGTAAAGTCGCCAATGGGTCGATTATTTCGTGGCATGAACCTCAGGAAGTTACTCGTTCCAGATGTGAATCCGGCTGGAACAAAGTCGATTTCGATACTTGCAGCCGAGAAGTTCAGAAGTGTTTGGCTCCTGCGAAACTGAGCGCTTCATTGACCTTCTCTGGCAAGTACTTAGAACAGGACGTTGTTCATCAATCAAGTGATCCGGGCATAGACCAATGCTTGATGCAAACGGATCAGTTTACTGCCGTGCAGTGGCAGTGTTTGGATACGGGCACAAAACGAATCGACGGGTTAACGGTTGGTAGTGGCGAGTTGGCCAATCTTGGGAGCCTTTATCCAGCGGTTGTTTCGTCTCCTGTTCATTTAACCAGTCGCGGCAGCTCTGATGGACTGGGACTCTCATGCTGGAGGGCAAGAGCAACCTACAATGCTTCGACTGCTCATCCAGAGTTCAACATGGGCAGCTCAGATAGCTGGGTAGATGCCAATGGTAATACACAAACCATCGTTAATAACGGACAAAACACGACCACCAATACGTGTGCCGCGCTGGAGCAAAACCTGGCCTGCCAGTACGTCAGAACCGAATGCACTGAAGGCGGGGCTGGTCATGAAGGCTTCTGCTATATCCAAAGTTTGGTGTATGACTGCGGACAAAGCGTTGAAGTGCAAAATGCACGAATGGAAACTCAATACAACTGTGAGGGGCCAGTTCGCTGTATGGGCACAGATTGTTTAGAGCCAGAGTCAATCAAGCAGGCTAACTTTGCAGAAGCCGCAGCGATGCTTAATGCGGCGCAGTTTATGACCAATGATATGTCATGTACGGGAGCTGATGGCCAAGATAACGTCGAGTGTACGGTCTTTAAAGGTAATGCTGGCCAGTGCAAAAAAGCCGTTGGTGGCATAGTGGATTGCTGTGAAAAGCCAAGTGGCGTGTCGTTATCGGATTACATCACGATGATAGTGGCGGTTAACAAGCTTGATACGGCAGTCATGGCCATGAATCCGTCTTCGGCAATCTATGGTTCGTGGAATACGCTCAGGGAACCAATCACCAGTACCTGGAGTGCGGTTAAAGAGCCTTTTGTGTCTGCATGGGACTCTCTCATGGGGGCTGGGCCATCAACGGCTGCTGGCGCGGGAGCGGAGCAAGCTGCGACTGGCTTTATGCAGGTGTTGACCAACAAAACGGCTGAGTGGGTAGGCTCTACGTTTGGTTCGGGGGCGCAATCGGCACTGTTTAGTAACGTTGGTGGTGCGGTTGGAGCCGATGGTGTCGTTTCGGGTGGTAACTTTGCCCTGGGGGGCGCTGCGGGCGCGGTTCTGAGTACGGTTATGACGGCCTACATGATTTATTCAGTCACTATGATCCTCATTCAGCTTATCTGGAAATGTGAGCAGAGCGAGTTTGAAATGAACGCCAAGCGGGTATTGAAGAGTTGCCACTATGTAGGCTCTTACTGCAAGTCTAAGTTCTTAGGTGCCTGTGTTGAAAAACGGCAGTCATATTGCTGTTTTACTTCGCCACTTTCACGGATCATTCAAGAACAAGTACGTCCTCAATTGGGCCTTGGTTGGGGCAGTGCCAAGTCACCAAACTGTGAAGGTTTGACCGCGAGTCAGTTAAACCAGGTAGATTGGAGCCAAGTCAATCTCGATGAATGGATAGGTATCTTGTCGATAACAGGCAACCTACCCGAAGTACCGTCACTGGATCTGGAACGACTCACAGGCTCAGGAAGTACGCTAAACGTTGATGGAAATCGTCAGAGTGCCGCAGATAGAGCCATTGAACGGCTAAACGGAATGGATGCACAGAAACTGCGTCAGGAGGCGACGGAAGAAATTTCGGGGAATAATTGAGCGTATCCATCTAAAACAGCTTTGCCAATAATGTTCCATCATGGTTACTTTAATGAGCTTATTGCGCCTTAAGGTAACCAATTTGGCACTTTGGGCCTCTTATACTTTCTGTTCAGCGTGTGCGCAATTTGCTCTTATTTTTTTACCATTTTCAGACTTAGGAGGCTGCTGCAAAAAGGAAAAGCTGATAGTCTGGCACATATAAAATTTATGATAAAAGGAAAATTAATAATGCCTAATTTCGATCAAAACTTTGAAGCTACTCGTTTGTCTATGCTTTCAAAACAACACCCTGACATTGTGAAGGTGTCGGGTGAGGTGGTGTTTCGTGCGGAAGATGACGAAGACCGCCTAAGCGGAACATCTTGGACTCTTGAAGATGACATTTTTGATCAGGTCACCGAATCAGGCTTCAAATTACACTTGCTTGAACTTCTGGATAATTTCATAGAATACCGAGGTCAATGTAACGAGCTGCCGAAAAAGGAAGGGATTGTGCGTTTTGGTGGTGGCACTTTAAATATTGAATGGCTACCTAATGGAACTACCCATCTATCCAAATGATGTTTTATAAGAACCAGCCTGAGTTTTCCTATGGATGATAAATATGTTTCAGAAATAGACTGTCTTGATAAGTTAATGGTTGCATGGTCAGAGGCATTCCCGAAGGATTGGTATTTCAACTACGATGGAGTGATTTCAACTGAGGACTGGGATAGTTGTGGTAAAAAAGTTTTGTTTGTTTTAAAGGAAACAAATGAAGCAAAGCAAAATATTGTCAACGCTATTAATAGGGCTATTGAGGTGAAGGCAAGTGGATGGTGGCGAGGAAAGGTTCTTCGTCGGGTGGGGCGTTGGGCTTACGGACTTCAAAAATATGATGGGGCTGTGCCGTCACTGAGAGATGCTAAATTAAATGAAAAAAATGCAGTTAAGAATATTGCATACATAAATATAAGGAAAACATCTGGAAGTGCGCGAACCGACCAAAAATCATTTGACGCCCATGCCAAAGAATTTGCCCCTTTTGTTCGAAGGCAAATTGAGTTGATTAACCCTGATATTGTTGTGCTTTGCGGCACATATAATCAAGTTAAACGTTACGTATTCCCTGAGCTTAAAAAAGTTAGCGAACGAGTGCATGTTAATGACGGGGTTGTCTTCATCAATGCCTTCCATCCTGCCGCAAGAAAAAAGTCGGCCATGCTTTATCATCAAGTACTCGATAACTACCACGCTTACAAAAATCATATATAACCAATGCTTGAATAGTTATATGCAGCGCAAGCCTTGCGTCGTATCTTGAAAAAGCCCCTTCAAGAGGGGCTGTGTGATGGGAGCCGTTCGCTAGTTGGCGGGAGTATCTGTTTCCTCTTCAGTGATATCGTCATCGGTTGAAGGCACCGCTTGCTCAACTTCTGCTTCTTTACCCTTAGCTTGGGCTGATTTTCGTGCACGAATTTCGATATCAATAATGCGTCGTGCAAGTTTGATAATGCGCTGTTGCCATGCGTAGTTGCCATCAACACGTTGCTTGTTACTAAGCACGCTAGATAACCAGAGTGTGTCCATTGAGATCATCAACGAATCGAGTTTGCGCACTAAGCCGACAAACTGGCCAACCTGAGGCGAGCTGATTTTAGCGTTGAAGGTAATCGGGTCGGTGTAGTCAGGTACTTCATCGATGCCGTTGGACTCCATCAATTTGTCCAAACGAGATTGTTCGTTGTCTACCGCCTTAGCGCAATCCTCGATCAACTGGCTAATGATCTGTTCCACGTCATCAATTTCGTTCTCATCGCCAATGATGCGCAGGATGACATCGATTCCGTAAAGCGCACTGACCGTCCGTCTAAAAACACGGTCAACGACACGTTGCGCCTGTAAGCTATTAATTGTGAATGATTGTTCAAAGATGGGTTTTGAGTAACTGGGTTTTGCTTGGGCCATAAGTTTGCTCCTGATATGACAATAATCAGTCCCTAGACTAATCCTCTGTGAGGTAATGGCCTTTCAGCTAGGTGGAAGAATTGAGCATCTTTCTGACTATCCTGTCTGGATAAGACGGTTACACTGACTATCAAATATTGCTGATCTGTTTCAGTGATATCTGCGCCTGAGAGCATGAGCTCAAAGGAAGCCCGCCGCTGAGTATTCTCAGTGGTACTAAGAGGTAGCTAGCCTCCTTAAACAAATAGCCTGCATGTTCTTACATGCTCAACCATGCGTTCCTTACGGTTCGCCTTTTCACCACCCAACTGGGGGAGTTTTCCCCAGTTGGGGGTGACTCCTTCAAAACCAAATTATGGAGTCACCAATGGAATATATCTTCGGATTTATTATCCAAATCGCGGGCATTATGTTGCTAGCAAAACTGAGCTGGTCGCTTTTGCGATTGCTTGCTCGTCAAAGCGTGCGTCCGTTTCGATTTGTACTTACTCAAATCAAGCGATTGCTCACACCAACACCAAAACGTCGTCCAATGGCAGTGCCTAAAGCTCCTGGTATGCCCCGTTTGACATCTGCGTTTTACAAAGAGCCACATCAGTACGACATGGCTTTACTCGAAATACCAACCTATCTGCGTCGTCAGTCTTCTTTGCCCAGCCGGGTAGAAGCGACTGTGTGCACAGAGTTCAACTAAGACGAGGAGAACATCATGAAAAACCAAGTAACACTCATAGGCTACGTTGGCGCTGAGCCAGAGACACGAGCCTATCCATCAGGTGATTTAGTGACCAGTATTTCACTGGCCACTTCTGAGAAATGGCGCGACCGTCAATCCAATGAGCTCAAAGAGCATACGGAATGGCATCGGGTCGTTTTTCGAGATCGTGGTGGATTTAAGTTAGGGCTAAGAGCAAAAGATTTAATCCAAAAGGGAGCGAAGCTTTTTGTTCAAGGGCCTCAGCGCACGCGTTCATGGGAGAAAGATGGCATTAAGCATCGATTGACCGAAGTGGACGCGGACGAGTTTCTGCTTCTTGATAGTGTGAACAAAGCATCTGAGCCATCACCGGCGGATGATGCGAGCTCCCAAGCTAATTGGGCACAAACTTATCCTGAACCAGATTTTTAACCGAGCAAAAACGCTTTAACCCAGCCGGGAGTACTTTCCCGTCAGGGGCAGACTCCCACTTTGATTGTCGGAGTCCATAATGGAAAAACCAAAGCTAATCCAACGCTTTGCTGAGCGCTTTAGTGTCGATCCAAACAAATTGTTCGATACCCTAAAAGCAACAGCATTCAAGCAACGTGACGGTAGTGCACCGACCAATGAGCAGATGATGGCGCTCTTGGTGGTTGCAGATCAGTACGGCTTGAACCCTTTCACCAAAGAGATTTTTGCGTTCCCTGATAAACAAGCTGGAATTATTCCAGTGGTAGGTGTCGATGGATGGTCTCGCATCATCAATCAACACGACCAGTTTGATGGCATGGAGTTTAAGACTTCAGAAAACAAAGTCTCACTGGATGGCGCGAAAGAATGCCCTGAATGGATGGAATGCATCATCTATCGGCGCGACCGTTCGCACCCAGTCAAAATCACTGAGTATCTGGATGAAGTCTATCGACCGCCTTTTGAAGGTAACGGCAAAAATGGCCCTTACCGGGTAGATGGTCCATGGCAGACGCACACTAAGCGAATGCTAAGACATAAATCCATGATCCAGTGTTCCCGCATTGCGTTTGGCTTTGTGGGAATTTTCGATCAAGACGAAGCGGAGCGAATTATCGAAGGCCAAGCAACACACGTTGTTGAGCCATCGGTGATTCCACCCGAGCAAGTTGATGATCGAACCCGAGGGCTTGTTTACAAGCTTATCGAGCGGGCGGAAGCTTCAAACGCTTGGAATAGTGCATTGGAATATGCCAATGAACATTTTCAAGGTGTTGAACTGACGTTTGCGAAACAAGAAATATTTAATGCACAGCAACAAGCAGCCAAAGCGCTCACACAGCCTTTAGCTTCTTAGAGCCACGCATTCATTTTACTAACCCTGGCGGGATTATTCTCCCGTCAGGGGGAAGGTCTCGTCTTTTTTTGGAGATCTTCCATGACTAAATCAGCCTCACTTTTTCGCTTGGTATTGGTTGTTGCCCTTGTCGTAGGTTCGATTCAAGCCGGTAAAACGGCAATTGATTCGCTTCAAGCAAGTGTTGTTCAGCACCAAACAGCGTTAGCACAAGCTGCAAAGTAACCACTTAACCCTGAAGGGGAGTTCTCTCCTTCGGGGGAGTCTCCCTTCAAAGGAGGCAATATGAAGGTTATCGACCTATCACAACGTACTCCTGCATGGCACCAGTGGCGCATTGCAGGGGTTACGGCATCTGAAGCCCCAATTATTATGGGGCGTTCACCCTACAAAACACCTTGGCGATTATGGGCAGAAAAAACTGGATTCGTATTACCGGAAGACCTGTCGAATAATCCAAATGTGCTTCGCGGTATACGGTTGGAGCCTCAAGCAAGGCGAGCATTTGAAAATGCGCATAATGACTTTCTTCTGCCGTTATGTGCAGAAGCCGATCATAACGCAATCTTTCGAGCCAGCTTTGATGGCATCAACGATGCGGGCGAGCCCGTTGAACTGAAATGTCCTTGCCAGTCAGTTTTTGAGGATGTGCAAGCTCATCGAGAACAAAGCGAGGCGTACCAGTTGTATTGGGTGCAAGTACAGCATCAAATACTGGTCGCCAATAGCACGCGTGGTTGGTTGGTATTCTATTTTGAGGATCAACTGATTGAGTTTGAAATACAACGAGACGCGGCGTTCTTAACTGAATTGCAAGAAACAGCGCTTCAGTTTTGGGAGTTAGTACAGACCAAAAAAGAACCGTCAAAATGCCCTGAGCAAGATTGTTTTGTTCCTAAGGGTGAAGCCCAATACCGTTGGACATCGCTGTCTCGACAGTATTGCTCAGCACATGCCGAAGTGGTCCGACTGGAAAATCACATTAAATCTTTGAAAGAGGAAATGCGAGACGCCCAGTCAAAATTGGTCGCCATGATGGGTAACTACGCTCATGCCGACTATGCTGGGGTCAAACTCAGCCGCTACATGATGGCGGGCACGGTGGACTATAAGCAATTGGCCACCGATAAGTTAGGCGAGCTGGATGAACAGGTTTTAGCCGCTTACCGAAAAGCGCCACAAGAGCGGTTGCGCATTAGCACCAATAAGCCAGAGCAGCCCGTTGAAACACCAATCAAAATCAGCCTTGAGCAAGAGAACTTGGTTCTGCCAGGTGACTCGCCGAGCTCATTTTATTTTTAACGTTCACTTGGAGCCGATTTCGGCTCCTTTCTAATGCGCTCATATGGAGTGCATCAGAAAGCAGTTTCACTCGTAGCCAATGCTGGGTACGAATGATAGAGCGAGCTGAACTCTTACATACACAGCCATACCACAATCAACATACCACCCGACGGGGACTTCATTCCCTGCTGGGGCATGGAGCCTCGTCAAAACTGATGAGGTTTACCATGACTGAACAATCCCCATTTTTGGTTCAAGTGAATCAAGCGTTTAATGTCCCGGCTCCTGATGCTTTCGTTCTGGAAGGATTTAGTGCCGACACTACCCATCCAAACATTCCCGTTCGCAAGGACGAGTATGTTTTTAGAAAAGAAGACTTACGTGACGTATTGGCGTTCTTGTCTAACCCAGACGGTGACGGTTTGTATATTACAGGCCCCACTGGATGCGGGAAGACCTCGCTAATTTGCCAAGTTGCTTCTCGATTGAATTGGCCTGTTCAGCAAATTACTGCGCACGGTCGATTGGAATTGTCCGATCTTATCGGTCACCACACACTGGTTAATGGCAACATGACCTTTGTGTATGGACCGCTGGCACTGGCTGTAAAGCATGGCCATTTGCTGATCATTAATGAAATGGATCTTGCTGAGCCTGCTGAACTGGCTGGGCTCAATGACATTTTGGAAGGTGCCCCTTTGGCCATCGCACAAAATGGCGGAGAGATCATCATGCCACACAACAAGTTTCGTTTTATCGCTACCGGCAACAGTGCGGGCAGCGGTGACCAAACGGGCTTGTATCAAGGCGTGCTTCAACAGAATTTGGCTTTCCTTGATCGCTTTAGAATCATTGAAGCGACCTATGCAGAACCATCTGTAGAGGAAGCCATTCTGGAGAACGTTGCGCCGGGCTTACCAGAGGTCTTTCGCCAAAAAATGGTGAAGGTGGCTGGTGACATTCGTCGTCTTTTTATTGGGGGCGCGGATGGCGGTGCAGAGCTTAGTATCACCATGTCCACTCGGACCTTGGTGCGCTGGGCAAAGTTAACACTTGCTTTTAAAGGCGCTCCTAACGCAGTGGAGTATGCACTGGTTCGGTCTTTGACGGCTCGTGCTGAGTTGGAGCAACGTGAAGCCATTCACCGTATTGCCGCTGATGTCTTCGGTGACCACTGGGAGGATTGATGATGGAAAAGTGCTTTGCTCTTTACCGTTACAGTCATTCTGATGGGACAGCCAAAGAATGGGCCATTTACGTTGGATCAGATACCCAGGAGATTGAAGTTCGGTTTGGAAAAGCAGGTCAATTGTCGCAGCAGCGATTAATTGACTCGACTGATCCTAACGCAGAAGCAGACCGAAGAATCAATGAGAAAATCAACAAGGGTTATCGATTTGTTGGACAAGTCGGCATTGATCATCAAGGGCGGCCATTTGAACTATCAAATGCGCTTGATAGCGTCGCGTGCGCCAATAACGTCAGTTGGGAGTTTCGTACTCGCAAGGACGTCAATGGTCAAATCTCGCTGGCGCAAAAAGCGTTGTTCGATATGGCAAAGCTGCTTGAAGCCTATGGCTTGGCTGTTATTGATGATAACCAAGTCAGGATTGGAGAATGGTCATTAGGGTTTTGCAAAAGCGGATTACCTAGTACCAATCAAATCAGCATGGTGTCAGGTGAAGGCGCTGGCATTGTTAACACTGATGATGGCCCGTGGCCATTGTTGCTGTTACTGGCTTTTAAGCGTCAATTACCACCACTGTGTTCGCTCACAGTAGCGAGTCCTGAAGGGATAGAAGTATCCGACCAACTGAAGTTGGAAAAAGATGTATTGCGGTTGCTAGGCAGTGATTTAGAGCGGGTTCGCCCGATAGCTGAAGCACTGGACTTAATGCCTGTGAAAATCGATCTCAACCAATCGTCGCCTGATTCGCAAAATTACTATTTCTGATAGTGGTATTGCCATTAGCGCGTCAACTACTACCACCCAAACGGGGGCCATTGCTCCTGTTGGGAGTGGTGCGTCCCCATCTCGCATGAGGATGCACTATGAGTATTCAAACCCTCGACAAACTGTTGATTTGTCACATCGACTGTTCCATCTGGAGCGGTAGAAAAAAGCTAAGGCCTGAAGATTTCAGATTAGCCAATGGCAGCCAACTTCCACCGAAGGATGTTGCCAGCTTAGGGAGTAAAAAAATTTGCGACCCAGAGGCATTGGCGAACTTTGAAAGGCTTAAGAAAGAAGCGCAGCGCTTGTGTGAGCAAGTCGGTGTGCGGTTTTTAGGTGGCTATGCCGTCCCTGAAGACCGAATTGATCAGATTGTTCCAGAGCTTGACAGGATCGGTCAGGAGTTTGCGCAGTGCAAGCAGTTGTTCTTGGACAACTATGATCAGGTGACGTTTGACTGGGTTGCGAAACACCCGGAATTTGCAGATGCAATTCGGCGTGCGCTGTCACCCATCGAAGACGTGGAACAACGGCTTCAGTTCGATTATGCCATCTATCGAATGCAACCGGCTGAACAAGCTGGTGGCTTAGATGACAAGGTCAATGGCATGGGACACACCCTATTTAGGGAGGTGGCTCGTGATGCTAATGAACTGTTTGAGCGTTCCGTTGCAGGAAAGAATCAAATCAGTCAGCGTGCCCTTAATCCTCTCAAGCGATTAAGAGACAAGTTGGATGGTTTGTCATTCCTGGATCATCGAGTTCAGCCGATGGTTGAAGCGATGGACAATTTATTTGTTCGTCTGCCGAAGACCGGCCCTGTGACAGACAATCTCTATCACGAACTGATGGCGACCATTTTAATTTTGTCTGATCCAGACAAGATGAGAATGCACGGTGAAGGTCAATTGGATATCAGACAACTGATGCCCAAACCTGAACCTAAACCCGCACAGCCAGTATCTGCTCAGGCAGATAACTTACGTGCAATACCACAACCAACCGTCAGACCAAACCTTGGTTCGACTGTACCAAACTCATTTTATTTCTAACGTCCTTGAGGGCATGTTGCCCTTAAGGGCGCATGTCCTCTGAACTATGTAAGAGGAAATTATGCAATCAACCATCCATAACCCCAGCCAACTGAACCAGTTTGAACCGCATTTTCGTGGTGTGACTGATGCGGTTGAAAGTGAATCGATACCAGAAGTGGCGTGTTGTCGAACGTTAGTACAACGATCGTACTCAACACATAGTGTCGTGATCCCCAAGAACCCTGTATTGATCGCAGATGCGGACGGGCAAGGTGTTTGGGTAACGGCCATGGTGTTTGTTCCAAACATGGCATTGCAGCAAACCGCTCATGAGCGGGCCTGGCTGCAATATCAACACGAGGTGTCTACTCAGTTACAAGACCAGTATGGTCTGACATTGGATGACATCCTGAGTTTAGACCAGCTTAAAACGTCATTTGAGCAGCACGAGAGTACCGCTCAATTGGTGGCTTGGTTAGGTCAAAAATACGACCTGGTTAAGCTAAAAGCACAGGTTTAAACACTTACATTCCCAGCGGGGAAACGCTCCCGCTGAGGGAGTATTCCCCCTAATGATTAGGAGACTCCCATGAATCATCCATTAAAAAATGCACTGCCAATCGTTGCCGCCGCTTATGGCGAAAAGTTTGGTGTGAAGGTGCTTATTCAAGGACAAGATGCGTTTACCGATGGTGAGCGGATTGTGATCCCAACAGCAAACCCAGACGACCCACACTATCAACAAATAGCTTGGGGTTATCTGGCTCATGAAGCGGCGCATATTCGGCATACCAATTTTGACATGGTGAAGAAGGCGTCGTCTAAGCCGATCCGTAAGGCACTTCTCAATATTATTGAGGATGTGCGCATTGAAAACGAATTGGCAAAGGATTACCCCGGAACCCGGCGCAGTATTTCGCAAGTGATTGAGTACATGGTGGACACACAGCAAATGTGTGTACCTGAACAGCCTGAGCCTGCATCTAACTTGCAAGCCTGGTTGTTGTTTCGCTTGAGATGCCATTTTCTGGGCCAGAAAGCGCTGACGCCTTTGTATCAAGCTGTTGATGAAAGAGTGAGACAACTCTTTCCTGCCGCAGCGATGAGCCGGTTAAGCGCCATGCTGACAGCAGTGCCTAGCCTGGCATCTACAGGTGAAGTGCTGAAACTTGTCGATGCCATCGTTGCCATGTTGGAAGAAGAATCTCGTCCACCACAGGATGAGTCTGATGCTGATGGCGGTGATGACATTGGACAAGATGCGAGTAATGACAGCAATAGCAGTAGTGACAGTCAAACCCCGGAAACAAGTTCGTCTGCAACAGGGGATGCTGCTGAAACGAGTGATTCAGATAACTCTGATCAAGCTGACAATTTGCGACAAGCCTTAGAGGCCAGTGCCGCTCACTTTGAACTCGATACCTTTGCACAAGTGGCAGAAGTGTTGTCGGAACAAGCAGAAGGACATCAGGGCGTCACTCCACTCAGTTTGCCCCAAGCAGAGCAAGCTATGTTGGGTGATGAGGCTATCTTGACCTTATCGGCGTCTGAGTCGGCTCAAATTCGAGCCCGACTTAGGGGCATGGTTCAGTCCAGTCAGGACAATCGGAATCATGCCAAACGGTACGGTCTTCGAGTGGCAACTCATCGTCTTGCCGCTTCACAAGCAGGTGAGTCGAGATTGTTTATTCAAAGGCAGCCCCGCATTGCGCCTAATGCTGCTGTGCACTTGCTTGTCGATATATCGGGCTCAATGGGTAAGCCCATTGGCGAAGGTAATCGCAAGTATTTTCATGTTGCCAATGAAGCCGCTTTGGCTTTAGCCATGGCATTGGAAGGTATACCGGGTGTTGTACCTGCGGTCAGTTATTTTCCTGGTATTCATCAGGAAGTTTCTATCGCGTTATTGCCCAAGCAATCGGTTCGACATCGGGCCGCCTGTTTTGACCAAAAACCAAGAGGTTGTACGCCTATGGCACAAGCTATGTGGTTTGCGGCAAACAGTTTGTTGGCACAAAAACAGAAGCGAAAGCTAATGATAGTGCTAACGGATGGTGACCCAGATGATTGGGCTGCCACGCATGACATTGTTGACCGGTGCAGACGCAGTGGCTTTGAGCTGCTGGGGATCGGGATTCAAACACGCAGTGTTGAGAAATTCTTTCCTCGAAGCATCGTGATTAACGACGTCAAAGATCTGAAGCGTGAGTTATTCGAAGTAACACAACAACTGATAATTCAGTAACCACATCCATTTTACCACCCTGCGGGGACGATTCCGTCCCCGCCTGGGCATGGGTTCGTCTCCGTTTTTTTTGGAGACTCCTATGAAAAACAGAAAGTTCTTAGCTGGCGAAGAAGCCGGTACTTACATCGTTCCTGAGCAAGTGACTGAAGCGGATATCTTAGATATGGCGCTCAAGCTTGCCCGTGGTCGATTGAGTAAAGGTCGAAAAATTGAACAGCCATCGTCGGCGTTCTCATACCTGCAAACACTGATGCACGAGTATGAGCACGAAGTCTTTGGCGTACTGTTTCTTGATACAAAGCATCGCGTTATTCGATTTGAAGAGCTGTTCAAAGGCACTTTAGATGCAGCGAGCGTTTATCCAAGGGAAGTAACAAAACGAGCGCTAGAACTTAATGCGGCAGCAGTGATACTGGTTCATAACCATCCATCGGGTGATCCTGAACCCAGTGAAGCTGATAAACGCATCACTCATCGACTCCGTGACGCCTTGTCACTTGTTGATATTCGAACGCTTGACCATGTCGTGGTCGCATCCGAGGGCTGCGTTTCGCTTGCCGAACGCGGTTATCTTTAATGAATGGGCGCATTGCCCATTCTCCTTCATCACAAAAGCAGTCCTATCAACACACGTCATCACAGCTCGAATTTCTATTTGAGTTTGATGATGCCCCAGTCACTTGGTCTGACACGGAAATCTGGCAGTTACGCGAAGGCATTCTATTGGATGCGATCCGTGTATTGCTGGACGGTCGTGTCAGTACTCGATTGCGAAGGGATGTGTTGTCGTGGATTCAAAATGACGAATTAACGCCATTTTGCTTTCGTGTTTGCGCGATGGCTGCGGTTGTCGATCCTGATGTGCTTCGTGATTCCATCATGTGGCTATTAAGACGACATGGTATCCAGCTTGACTAACGTTCCTGCATTAACCAAACGGCTCAATGCAGGACCCAAGCTGACTTTTACCACCAGTGGTAGGAGTCGGCTTTTTACTTAAGGAGGTTATATGGCGTTACCTTTACAAATTGAAACAGTAAGGCCATATCTTAATGGCCAATGGCTTCAAGTATTAGCGGTATTGGTGCCAGAACTTGATGCCGCCATTGCTCGAAAGGGCCGTCATGTGGCTTGTCCTGTTCATGGCGGTCGTGATGGCTTTAGGCTATTCAAAGATGCTGAATATACCGGAGGTGGCGTTTGTAACACCTGCGGTATCTTTCATGATGGTTTTGAACTGTTGTCTTGGATTAATGGATGGAACTTTGCTCAGTCTATTGAAGCAATCGGCCAGGTTCTTGGTATTCAACCCGGACAAATACAAGCGCCTATTCGGCCAATACCGAGTAACGCAGTTGATTGGAAGGCTAGAAAGCAGGACGAGGACAAAGCGATTATCCATCGCTTGAATCAAACCTGGGGAGAAACGTTTTCTCTTGCAGATACTCGTGCGCAACCAGTTTGGAACTACATGCATCGTCGTGGCATTGTTACCCGGCTTCGTCCTGAATGGGATTCGGTGCTGAGGTATCATCCAAACTTGCCTTACCATGATGAAGATGGCTTGTTTATCGATAGCTACCCAGCGCTGCTAGGTAAAATCGTTACTCAGCAAGGGCGTTCGGCCACGTTTCATCGGATCTACCTAAGTGAAGATGGATTCAAAGCGCCGGTTGAAAAGCCTAAAAAGATGATGCCGATACCAAGTGACAGAACAATCACTGGTGGTGCCATTCCGATAGGTGAGCCTGGTGAGGTATTAGGTGTTTCTGAAGGCATCGAAACAGCTTTAGCGGTTACCAGAGCTACGGGACAGACATGTTGGTCGGTTGTGAATGCAACGCTACTGGCTAGGTTTGAACCACCAAGTAATGTGAAAATGCTGTACATCTGGGCAGATCACGATCTCTCTGAGACCGGCCTGAATGCAGCGAATGAACTCAAGAAAAAAGCCTGGCAAAAAGGCATTCTGACACAAGTTCTGATCCCTCCGATACCAACGTCACTTGGCGTGAAAAGTTGGGATTGGAATGATGTGCTGAATGTTTACGGAGCCATGGGCTTTCCGAAAGTTCATATCTGATCTAAGGGGCTTCGGCCCCTTTTTTTGCGCCTTGCATATTTGAAAAATCATGGAGAATGAAAAATAGATAACCAATAGGAGAAACAAACATGATGGTATTAACCCTGTTAACAAAGCAGATTGATGGTGAGTTTACGGTTTACTGGAAGACCGGCCTTCGAAGAGGTGGTGAACTAAAGGTCGATTTAGGTGAGCAATACGACAAGCTAACTGAGCAGCAAAAGCCAATTGCAGCTGAGCTCTATGCGATTCATCACCTACTGTCAGTGAAAGAGGTGATGGGGAGTAACCGAAGCGGTAATGGGCTTCAAATCCGGGTCAGTAAAGGAGCTATCAAAAAGTTACAGAAACAACGCTCAACTCAGCATTCACTTTACAGCCTGACTAGGTTTTTGCTCACTCGATACCAGGAAGCACAGATATCGGTAGAGAAACGGGAAGATTGGCTCTCATATTCCTTCGAAGAATACAGCGTCGATAATGCTACCGTGAGAGAAATCGATGAGGTCATCAACGTTCCGAACATTGGGCCTGTCGTGGTGACTCGTCATGCACTGGAAAGGTTTGTGGAACGGCTTTCAGGCGGTGTACCTAAGCATCCTTGGAAGGCTTTGTGCGCTAAATTGTGTAGCACAGAATTGGCAAAATCTTTATTGCCAGAATGTATAGCTTCAAAGAAAGCAAAAAAATATTTCGTACAGGCAGAGTTTTGGTGTCATGGGAGCTCTGGTATGCACTTTGTGATGGTGCCATCAGCCAAAGCACTTACGTTAGTAACAGTGTTTAATAGATAGTCAGAAACACACACGATTCCTTCATCTATCTGGCCAATCGCTCTTACGGGGATCTTTAGCATGTTAGCTCTGTGAAATTTCTGGAGCTGACAATGAGAACGCCTTTGTTACCTTGGTTCATCCTATGGGTGACCATCCCAATCATTATTTTCTTTCTATTCATCTTGCCCGCCTATGCTAGTGATGGGCAATTCTATCAGCGTGGTCAGGAAGGTTGGTTTTGGTATCAGGTCATTCCCGAGCCAGCCGAGTCTGAAGACCTAATGAAGCCGAAATCTGGTGTTGTGGAGCCCACTAAGGACGGGCTAAAGCCTTTCAGTGCTGCCTGGTTTCGTGAGCACATGCAGTCGTTCATGGACAAGGCAATTGATGAGCCGACGAATGAGAACGTCAGAGCCTATCTGTATCTCCAGCGCGTCATGATGGATAAGGGCTCACAGTTTGCTGATGTTAGTCAGCAGGTGGTCATGGGCGATCCTGTTTTGGATGAAATCAGTCGCAGACCCTTGGCGACCTATGCTGCCAATCGGATGGATCGAGAAGCTGGCGCTCAACGTGATGTAGCTTTAGGTGAAGTAGCGAAGCGGGCTGGTTTGTTCTTTTTCTATCGTTCGGATTGCCCTTATTGCCATGCTCAAGCGCCTATCATCGAATCTATGGCCTTGAACTATGGGTTCGAGGTGTTTGCTATTGCTGTCGATGGCTTGCCTTTACCCGGTGGAGAGTTTCCCAATTACAAAGTCGATTCAGGACAAGCACAATCCTTGTCCGTTACGACTGTCCCTGCCGTGTTCTTAGTTGACCCGCCTAACGTTATTACTCCGATTGGACAAGGCGCAATGAGCCTTGATGAGCTCAATAATCGAATCATTCTCGCAGCCCATCAAGCCGGTTGGATTGACGATCAAACTTACTATGCCACCAGACCTGTTCAACCCGGCGTGTCACTCGCGATGTCAGCCCAAGAGCTTAACGAAAAGATATTACAGGACCCTGAGTTCCTTGTTCGCTATCTGCGTGCACAAGGAGGGTTATAACAATGAAAAAAGTAATCCGAGTATCGCTAATCGCCTGTGCGATTGGTTTTTCATCTATGAGCCAAGCAAGCTTGCAACAGGAGATGAACCAGTTGTTTGGTTCAATGACCAACACCACTGCGCCTGGTGTATTCGAGAGTCAGCGGCGTGGCGTTATATCTGGAGGAAGCGTTGTTGTTCGTAACAGGATCATGAACGAGAACCTCGTCTCTATGGTGCCACCGTCATTCCAAGCCGGTTGTGGCGGCATTGATATGTTCGCGGGAAGTTTGTCATTTGTTAACGCGGATCAGTTTGTTCAATTACTTCGCTCTGTTGCTGCAAACGCCAAGGGGTATGCATTCCAATTGGCGCTCAGTGCTATGTGTGAGAAATGCTCTCAGCACATGGAGACACTGCAAAAGAAAATCCAGCAGTTGAACGAGTATTTTGGTAATTCCTGTCAAATGGCTCAGGGAGTCGTGAACGATACCCTGGCTGCTTTTGGTAAAAAGGGGCAAACAGAAGCCAGCATGTTGAGCTCACTTAAAGGGGCTGGGGACATTTTTACCAGTTGGAGTGAGTCCAATGGTAAGAACCCATATGAGAACGCTTCGAGTGTCGCGGCATCTGATGTAAACAGAACGATTAAAGGTAATTTGGTTTGGCGAGCACTGAAACGTCATTCGGCATCAAGCTGGTTTGCATCGGGGGATGACCGTTTTCTTGAAGCAGTTATGTCGGTGACTGGTTCGATCATTGTTGGTGATCTAGCTAATGCCGCTGATGGCCAAGGTAAAGCCCCGAAACTGACCAGACTGAATGGCAATAAAGTGACTATTGAGCATCTAATTCACGGCGGTAACGTCGCTATGTACCGATGTGACACAGTGACACAAGACGGCTGTCTGAATCCGACAATCACTAACGTGACCCTGACGGGGTTATCAACCCAAGTAGAAAATTTACTTCTTGGTACAGGTTCCAGTAACGGCATTATTTTTAAGTTTGCTCGAAATACAGGAGCTGCTAGCACCACCGAAAAGGCTTTTATGACATCGGCTCCTGCGAGCATTGGCGGCATGATTCGAACACTTTCTGCATTAAATGAAGGGGCCGCTAGGTCGTTTGCTTCACGAACGGCACCATTTATTGCTGTTGAGATGGCGCGAGCATTGGTTGAAGACATGCTCAATGCAGCTAGAAGTACCTCCGGTGTGGAAGATCATGCCTATGCGAAGTTATTAACGGAAGACCTTGAACGTGCACGTCGCCAAATCAATGAGGAGTACGCTGCGTTGCAGCGAAGATACGGCTCAGAGCAAGAATTGCTGGCGCATTTTAACCAGGTGATTCAGACCATTCGCAAACAGCGTTATTACACCGTTAAATCTACGGCACTGGGGGAATAGGTCATGTGGGAGATCTATTCCATCGGGGATTCGGCATTTTTAGAGCAGGTCTTGAACGCTGTCGCGATGATTACTGGTACAGGCGACTTTACTTCAATGGTTCGCATTGGCTTGCTCATTGGGGTATTGATGGTCTCTGTTCAGGCCTTAATGCAAGGCGGTCGTGGCATTAACTTTCAACACGTTTTAGTCTCATGGTTAGTCTTTGCAACCATGTTTGGACCCAGTACCCGAGTGAGCATTGAGGATGCGTACACGGGACAAGTTCGAGTGGTTGATAATGTGCCCATCGGTGTTGCTGCCGCAGGCAGTACGATTTCAACTGTCGGCTTTCAAATCACGCGATTGTTTGAAACGGCGTTCTCAACTCCCGCCATGACGGAATACGGCTTTGCATCCAGTTTACAGTCACTGATTAAAGTGAGAAAACAGGTGATGGATCGCTCGGGGTTGGGTGATGCAAATCGTGTCGGTGGCTCAGATATCGAGCAATCGTGGTTTAACTACATCAAAGAATGCACCTTGATTGGCATCGACATCGGCCAAAAGAACCTAGATCAGGTGCTGAGTGATCCTAACCCGATGACTGCGATTAGGTTTGATTCGCGCATATATGGCACACGCATCATGCTCAGTGGTAGCAGTAGCGATCTGGACTGCACCGATGCCTATAGCCAACTGAAACTCATGACAGAATCAACCTTCATTCCGAGGCTTAAACAGGTTCTGTCAGCCTCATTGGGGACTTCGTCAGCCACTGACACTGATGACGTGATCCGAAATGCACTGAATAACCTTGGTTTGGCTTCGGTTAACACCCAAGAGTACATGACCGCGTCAGTGCTTTTGCCTATTTATGAGCAAAGCGTGACGGGCAAGTATATGGATGATCAAGCTTTCACCGCCGCCGTTATGGTTAATCAAGCGATTGAACAGCGCAATACACAATGGGCGGCGGAGCAGACTCTTTTCCAAAGTATCGTTCGTCCGATGATGACGTTTTTTGAGGGTTTCATTTACGCCATCACCCCTTTGATGGCCTTTGTGATAGCCCTTGGCCAAATCGGGATGCGAATGGCTGGGAAGTACTTGTTAATCCTGCTTTGGATTCAACTTTGGATGCCTGTCATGGCTATCATTAACCTGTATATTCATTTAACCGTTGCAGGGAAAATGTCGGCTCTTGATGCCTTTGCAGGTACAGAAGTGCCATCTTTTGCTGGGATGATGCAGATGGATTCAGTGCTGCAAACCTGGATAGCTACTGGCGGCATGTTGGCGTCGAGTGTTCCGGCAATTTCGCTCATGCTCGTGTATGGCTCAGCAATAACTGCAACCCACTTGGCTGGACGTCTTCAAAACGGTGATGCCATTGATGAAAAGATGGCAAGTCCAGATGTCGCGAAAAATGCCCCGGTGATGCAATCACAGTCAATGTTCCAAAATTCAGCCCTCACTGGTTCTGCTATGACCGGCGCGTCAAACCTACTTAGCAGTTTCTCTGTCGGAAATGCGGTGGGTTCAATGGTCGGCTCTGCAAAAGAATCCATGACTCAGGCAACTCAAGCCTTTAGCCGTCAGGTTGGCAATACCATGAGTCGAACCTTTGGTGAAAAGCTAAGTTACGACAACCTGTCTTCAGTTGGACGTCAGATCGGTTCTTCTAATTCCGCATCTAGCGCCGTTGTTAATCAGGTTACTGATGACCTGCAAACACGGTATGGTTTCGGAGACGATAAAAAAGATGCTGTACGTGGCTTGGTATCTGGCGTGTTATCGGGAGGCCTAAGGGTCGGTGGCGATGGAACTATTACTAATCCCGGTGAGAAAGAAGTTGCTGATAAGGGTTTTCTTGGAAGGCTTCTTGGTACGGGCGGCAATGATTCTCCACAGGGCAACTTGCCAGGAATGGATAAGCCAGATTCATCTCGTGTACCAAAACTATCAAGGGTACGAGCTGGGTTGGATCTAGGTGGTAACTTTAGTGGCCAAGTTGAGTCGTCAGAAGGCAGTTCTCGGTCTACGACCGCAAATACGCTCACTGGGGAGATGCAAAGCTTGGCATCGAGTGATTCACGACGTGCTGAGTTTCGCGATGCGATGGTTAAGGACCTTTCAGATTCAAGACGCTCTGGCGTTGAGATGTCGTTGTCTAATCAAGACTATCAGTCACTTCAGAGTTCAGCACAAGACGTTATCACGGCATCAAACCGCTTTAGTGAGCTTGATCAGGCCAGCTACAGTCTATCAGGACAAAGGAACACGGATGGTGCGACGTTAACTCGATTAGCAGCGGATAATCCTGAAGTCATGGATTATTTAGGTCGCTATATGAACCAGCATGTTGAAGCAGGTAACCGATTACGTGAAAACCTTCCAATGTATCAGCGCTTGCTACCTGATGATAATCAGGCGTATGTGGCCGCAGCTATGGAGTCTTTAACCTATAGCAACTCCTCGACGCCCGCTGAACGAGACAATGACTATCAAGCAGCAATGACTGTTATGGCCATGGCTACCGGAGCCGATTTACGATCAATTCAGCCACGCTCTAATGAAGGCTTGTCATCAACGGCACCTACTTTTGGTGGCACTCAAAGCCAAGTTGAATCCGGTGTTCTGGGAGGCTATGAGGGTGCTGCAAGAGTTCAAACGCAGTTCAATTCGGCTCAATCTGCTTACCAAACCAATCTTTCTGGTGTAGATGGACAGCTGAATGCGCATCAGCAACAAGCCCAGCAGGCCGTAGCTTCTGACACAAGTACCTATCAATCTGGACTAAACAGTGAAGCTGGCTCTCAGTGGCGATCTCGCATTATGGCTGATGATAGCGGAGTCTCAGGTGCTGAAATGTTCTTCAACAGCGCCAGTGCTATCGATGATTTCAGTGGCAAGCATACTGATGCAGCTCTGCATACCCTGAATCACTTTGGCGAAGACTATGAGAGTTACAAAGAACAAGCGCTTGAAGATCCTGGCTCACGAGGTTTCTTGCACAACGCTACTGTGGCCAGCAAATCAACCTGGGATGGCTTAAAAGCCGCCGTTGATGCAGGAACCTCTTTGGAAAACCCATTGACGGCGTTTAATGATGCATACAGTGGATCGAGTTCGCAGTATGCCTCCGAAGTAAACTGGGGCACTAAGTCTGAAGCCATGTTGGCGGGGGCATTCGGTGCGGCAGTTAACAATCGATATGGTGAGTTTCTAGAGCAGTATGCTGATGATTTTAAACAGGAAGCATACAGCGAAGGGCAGAGAATGGGATTGACCCCGATTCAAAGTCAAGTTTTCGCTCAAGCTTTCAATGAAGGTTTGGCGGGGCGCGTTTTCAATTCTGAAGACTCATCGAGTTGGTCGCCTGAAATGCTTGGTCTAAGGGAGCAAATGCTAAATGAGTATCGTCAAAAGGATGAGAGTGGCGCTTACATCCCTGACAGTGTGTCCGAAGAAGATAAAGCATTTGTGGATAAGCAGATAGCGGTGATCTCAAATGCATCGCTAGCGGGAGATTATGCTCAGAACAACTTGATCGATATTAGGGCTTATAACCAGGCATCAGGAAGGAACTGAAAATAGAAGGTAGCCAGCTTGTGGTGGGCTGGCTATTTTTTTGGCTTTTTGGGATACCTTGGATAAAAGCCATCAAAAAACGAATGGAGCTTATACCAATACCATTTTTCTTCAATGCTCAAAGTTCTACCCGAATCTTTAACTTGGCTACTCAAGAATCTAATTCCAGTACAAATAGCTATGAAAAAGAGTCCCAAACCAACAATTGTCCAACTCGCTTGCCAATATGCGATTGCTAAAAGCATCGTGATGATGGCTATTAGGCCGATGGGGTTACAGGTCGCTTTGAATCCCAAGTAGCCGAAAAAAACGACGGTGCAGAACAGAAATGGTAAAGCCGCTAACTTGGCTGATGCTGTTAATATTTCTGATGGAAAAAAGTGAGCCGCAGCCAAAGTCGCCAGAAAAAGCCCCAGTGATATAACCCAGCAGCGTGCTGGTAAAGATTTAAGTAAGTTTGCCATCTTCTTAGTTCTCTCAAAGTGCACGGGCGGTGCACAATCAAATCATGCATCAGCATGTTAGTTCTCAAAAAGTGCTCTAGTGGTTTGCTCGGCCATAATCTCACACACAGGACATTTAAGCTGAATGCGCTGTTGAGATACCGTCAAATAAAGACTACCGCATCGACACCGGTGTAAGGATGCAAGCTGTGATCTTAAATCACGAGCTAGAACCCAACCTTCATTGATGGTCAGTTTTTTCCAGGGGATCTCAGCTGGAAGATCTGCTTCTTCTCTTGCAACCAAGTACGCATCGTAAGCCTTCATCAAAGCATCGATATTTAATTGCTTGTAGACATTATCACCACCAATATTGACATAAAGCGCCATCAGTAGAGAGCCTTCAACTAATGCTCTTCTGCTTTTAACAATGGCATCAGATTCTGGCAATTGACCAGGACAAGGTGACTTGCCAGTCACTTCTTTGTGAAGCCTTCTGATAATGTGGATTGGCAAACCAGTATCGAGCGCGATTATGGTTGTTCGAAATCCGTATTTAATAAGTAGCGAGGCTCGGGTAAACAGCTCACTTTTGGACAGGTTATCAATCATGCATCCCCCTTGTTGTTTAGGGTTGATAATAAATAAGCGATTCTTGGGATACCTGTGCCTTTGCTCTTCACCATCTCAATCAGTTGGCTTTGGTTACCCCTTGGTTGAAACAGCATGAATGATGAGGTCGCCACTCGTTGCAGGTCGTCAACACCAGCATTAATCAGAGCATCAACCACGTCGCGTGTAAGTCCAAAGCGCAAGACGGCCTCTTGCGGATCAATGCGCGCCAATTCGCGTGCTGCGTGCAGGTACGCCAAATTTAATTGATAGAAGTCTTGTTGATTGGTTGTCATTGACGGACCTCCAGTTCATGTAAAATATTGCGATAGATAGAAAGCACTCTTTGCCCATACCAGCGTGCACGCTCTTCGTTCCAACTGTGATAGCGGCCTATGCCAAGCTCTAAATCGTTTGGTGAAGACTTGATTGCTTCGGCCAAAATACTTGAGCCGACGGTAAGGTTGGTGATGGGGTCTAGCAGTTCCGCCGGTGAGCTCACCCGATGCCCATGCCAATGCAAATTGATTTGCATTAGGCCAATATCGAGCTGGTATTTTTCACTCTCTTGAAGTGCCTGGTTTAACAGTTGCTCCGCTTCTGTCTTAGATTTGGCGTAGGTTGCGTTTGAACCATTGCGAATTGCGTATGGCCATGGACTGGTCATGTTGAGACCACGATGTGAGGCGGACTCAGCCAAGGCAACGGCGTAGAGCATGACAGGATCAATACCAACGCTTTGTGCTGCTTTTTCCCACTGATAGCCCGGAAACGCATAGACTGAAGTGCTTGCGGACATGGCTATCACTAGGGCAATGGTTTTTGCTTTAATCGTTTTCATTTTTGTCCTCTAATTGATTTCCGAGAAGCGCCTGAATGGCTTTCGGGCTTATTCTTTTTAATGGCACTGCGCTAAAGTCGGCGATGCCTCTCGTATAAACTTGTGCCGCTTTTGACCAGTCGCCTACGGCAACAGGCGCTTGCATATCAAATCCTTTTTGCTGGTTCTGATGGTCTGCAATACCTTGTAATAGCCTTGGGTATTCACCCACTTCGTCCCGCAACAAGTAAGCCTGGTAGCGTGTTAAAAACTCTTTTTGCTTAAATGGGTATTCCCTGTCATCAACTTTGCAGAGTTCAACCCATCCCCCCATGTCTGAAATCACGCGGTGGATAAGTGCATCGTCAAACATCACGGATGTCCAAGCGCCAACCTGACGAACTGCCTTGTCAACTTTGTTCCAAGCAACCATGGCTCTTGAACCCGAGTTGCCATCGATATGCTTGATGACGTCAGCGGGCTTTGGAAAAAATTGCCCAGTATCCGGTGATTGAATATGCCGAGTCAGACCGATTCGCACTTCTTCAATGCTGTAAGCACGAAGGGCTTCAAATGCGATGGATAGCAATTGCGGTGATACGCTTTTGCCATACATGGCCCAAGCTGCTCCCCAGACTTCAGCAAACTCGCGTTTATCAACCTCTTGCACTTGAACGAACCTCCCGAATACCTGGTCCGGCCCAGCTTTCAGCAATGCGGCGATTGCTTTCTTCAATATTCAATTGGTGATTGCTGCCCTTTAGGCTCGTCGATGATTGCTGTACTTCATCAATGCGAACGTACTCGTCTTCCCATTGCCGGTTTAAAAGCCAGTTATGTGGGATAGGGGTCTTAGTCCGATCTTGATACTGCAATCGGTTGTCTCGTTGCTCTTTCCAGCGTGTTAGCACTTCCAAGGCGAGTTCATGGTCTTCATTGAGGCCCATGCGTAGCCATTCTTCTTTGGCTTTCGCTTTTTTTTCTTTGCGTATTTGTACATCCCAGAAGTCTTCAAACTGTATGTGGTCAACAGTTTTAACTGTTGGTTTATTGCTTCTCTCAGAGTCATCCGACCGTTGAGAGTCCCTTACCGGGTTGCCATCAGGCATAAACAATGATGAAAATTCTTCTGGTAGCCGAGCTTGAAAAGCGGCAAGAGATTTCAAAAGCGATGCCATACCAATGAAGTCGGCAGGTACATCTTTAAGCAACCGAAAGGCTGCCTTACCTTGGTTTGGGTTTTCGATTGGGTTGTGCTTCAGAAAGCTTCGAATCAAAGTCCAACCAGATGCCTCGCAACGAATCAGGAACTGATCTTGTTCTAACTCACTTAACGTCTTGGCAACCTGTTGCTCATCCCAGTTCAAGTCAGAAGCAACGTAACCAATCGGCAGTCGAAAGCAGCCAAGCAAATTACAATGTGGGCATGTAAGCAAATACAGTCCTAGCAACTTCGCTGAGTCACTCCAGGACAAAACATTTTGCTTTAGCCAAAAGCGGGTATAGACCTTGCCATAATCACGCATGGAGGAACTCGCTTTTGTGTTTACGTAAAATGCTGACCATTATTTGCCCTTAATCCTACTGGTTACTGGCTTTCAGCTCGCTTGGGCATTCGGGATAGATGTCCGGTCTTAACTGAGATCGGGTTACCTGTCCTTGCGTAGCTTGTTCGATGGGTAAAACGAATTCAGCGGGAACACGCCCTGATTTATTCAACCAAAACCAGACGTTTTGCTGCTTTGAGTTGATGGCTCGTGCTAATGCTGATTGCCCGCCGACCAAGTCAATGGCACGGCGGAGATGTTTTTGTGTCATGTTGAACACTTCCATACCGTCTCCTGTTACAATAAAAACTGTTACAAGATTGAATGTTACAGTTTAAACTGTAGATAAGTCAACAGTTAAAATTGTTGAAAGGCTACAGTTTTATTTGTAGAATACGGGCTTATGAAAACTTTATCCGAACGACTAAACCATGCCTTGCAGCTTACTGGGGTGACTCAGTCTGAGTTGGCTCGTCGCATTGGTATTAAACAGCAGTCGATCAGCCAGATTTGCTCTGGTAAATCGGCTAGGTCTCGTTACACCATGCAGATCGCGGAGGCGCTTCGCGTGAATGCTCATTGGCTCGCCACAGGTGATGGCGAGATTGGCTTGGGGGTCGGTAATGTAGAAGTCGGGCCTGATATTAAGGGAAGAATTCCTCTCATTAACTGGGTTCAGGCCGGTGATTGGACTGAAATAGCGGAGGGATTTGCCCATGAAGATGCTGAGGAGTGGCGTGAAGTCACTGGGAAAGCACATGAGGGTTGTTTCGCACTTCGCGTAAAAGGCGACAGTATGGAAAATCCAAGCGGAAAAAAATCCATACCTGAGGGAGCAGTGATCGTTGTTGATCCTGAGTTACCTTACTCTTCAGGTTCATTGGTTGTTGCGCGTTTGGATGATTCGAAAGAAGCAACCTTTAAGCAGTTGGTTATTGATGGTGAACAGAAGTATCTAAAACCTTTGAACCCGCAATACCCGGCAATACCGATCAACGGCAACTGCACCATCATCGGTGTAGTACGACAAGCTATCATCGATTTCTGGTAGCGAAGGAATTTGTGGTTTAGCCACAGTTGTTCATGAGCTGAAGAAGCAACGATTGCAAACAGCTACAACTGAGCACTGGCGCACGCTGAGAGTAAATGGTAACCGATTAGATAACCATTGATTGTTTATAAAGTCAAGATCAGCGAAAATAGCGGCCAATTACGATTAACACGACGGATTTGACAAGCGAAGAACTGAAAAGAGAGTACTTCCAAAAGTGTGTACAAATCCGTGTACAAACTAAAAGAATTTATACATGGCAAACCAAGATTTTCTTAATGAAATCAATAAGCGAAGGACCTTTGCTATCATCTCGCACCCGGATGCGGGTAAAACCACCATTACTGAAAAAGTATTGTTGTTCGGACGCGCCCTACAAACTGCAGGTACCGTAAAAGGTAAAAAGTCAGGTCAGCATGCTAAATCTGACTGGATGGAAATGGAAAAAGAGCGTGGGATCTCGGTAACCACCTCGGTCATGCAGTTTCCATATAACGAGCACTTAGTTAACCTGCTGGATACTCCCGGACACGAAGACTTCTCTGAAGATACCTATCGTACGCTAACAGCCGTTGATTCATGCCTTATGGTTATCGACGCCGCAAAAGGTGTAGAAGACCGGACTCGAAAGCTAATGGAAGTTACCCGTCTGCGCGATACGCCGATTGTAACTTTCATGAACAAGCTTGACCGCGATATCCGCGACCCTATGGAACTGCTCGATGAAGTAGAAACCGAGCTTGATATCCTGTGTGCACCAATCACTTGGCCAATTGGCTGTGGTAAGAGCTTTAAAGGTGTATATCACCTTCACCGCGACGAAACTATTTTGTATCAAAGCGGCCAGGGTCATACTATTCAAGACGTGCGCATTATCAAAGGGTTAGATAATCCTGAGTTAGATACTGCAGTAGGAAGTGACCTAGCTGAAACCTTGCGTGACGAGCTTGAGCTTGTACGCGGTGCATCTAACGAATTCGAACAAGATCTTTTCTTGGAAGGCCAGCTAACGCCAGTATTTTTCGGTACAGCATTAGGCAACTTTGGTGTTGATCATATGCTTGACGGTTTGGTTGAGTGGGCACCTGCGCCACTTGGCCGCGAAACCGAAGAAGGGACTATCGAAAGTACCGATGGTAAGTTCAGCGGCTTCGTATTTAAAATTCAGGCCAACATGGACCCGAAACACCGTGACCGCATCGCGTTTTGTCGTATTGTTTCGGGCAAGTACGAAAAAGGCATGAAAATGCGCAACAGCCGTTTAGGTAAAGATGTGCGTATTTCTGATGCATTGACCTTCTTGGCTGGTGACCGTTCACTGCTAGAAGAAGCCTATGCCGGCGATATCATCGGCTTGCACAACCACGGTACCATTCGCATAGGGGACACCTTCACGTCAGGCGATAACTACCGCTTTACGGGTATTCCAAACTTTGCGCCTGAGCTATTTAAACGCATCCGCTTGAAAGATCCGCTTAAGCAAAAGCAGCTGCTTAAAGGGCTGATCCAGCTTTCTGAGGAAGGGGCGGTACAGGTGTTTAGACCGCTTGCCAACAACGATTTGATTGTGGGCGCAGTAGGTGTGCTTCAGTTTGACGTAGTTGTCGCTCGCTTGAAAGCCGAATACAACGTAGACGCGCTTTATGAGCATATTAACGTGAGCACTGCCCGCTGGGTTTACTCTGACAATGAGAAGAAGCTTGATGAATTCCGCCGTAAAGGTGAGCAAAACCTTGCACTAGATGGCGGCGATAACTTGACGTACATCGCACCTACTATGGTGAACTTACAGCTAGCGCAAGAGCGCTACCCTGATATTCAGTTCAAGAATACGCGCGAAAATTAAGCTAATAAAGATTAAACAAAGACACAATATATTATGAATATACATGCACTATTAGTTAACCGTTTCACTGAAGCTCTACAAGAAATGGGCGTAGAAAATGCGCCGGTGCCAGTTTCGCGCAGCGCTCGACCTGAATTTGGTGAGTATCAGTTTAACGGCGCGATGGCGCTAGCCAAGCAGCTTAAGCAAAAGCCGCGCGATATTGCAGAAAAAATTGTTGAAACTGTAAAGCTCGACGATATTGCCAGCAAGCTAGAAGTGGCTGGCCCTGGTTTTATCAACGTGCATTTAAATGACGAATGGCTGTCTAATCAATGTGAGTTGTCGCTAACCGACCCACGTTTAGGTATTGCTAAGTCAAAAGAACAAAACATTGTTGTTGATTACTCATCGCCTAACCTGGCCAAAGAAATGCACGTGGGCCACCTGCGTACTACTATCATCGGCGATGCTGTGGTTAAAGTACTTGAGTTCTTGGGCCACAATGTTATTCGTCAAAATCACATGGGCGACTGGGGCACACAGTTCGGCATGTTGCTTGCGCACCTTTCAGACAAGCTACAAGATGAAGTGGCTGAAACTGCGCTCTCTGATCTTGAAGACTTTTACCGCGAAGCCAAAGTTCGCTTTGACGAAGAAGAAGGTTTTGCCGACCGCGCCCGTGAATACGTAGTTAAGCTGCAGGGTGGTGACGCTCAGTGTCTGGCGCTTTGGGAAAAGTTCATTGACGTGTCTATTGCTCACTCAGAAGAAGTGTACGACAAGCTAAACGTAAGCCTGACCCGTAAAGATATTATGGGTGAGTCGGCTTATAACGACGATTTAGCCAACGTAATCAGCGATCTTAAAGCGAAAGGCCTTGCAGTAGAAGACCAAGGTGCGCAGGTAGTATTTATACCTGAGCTTGCTGATAAAGAAGGTAATCCTGCGGTTTACATCGTTCAAAAGTCGGGTGGCGGCTATTTATACGCAACGACAGACCTTGCGGCAATGCGCTATCGCAGCGGCAAGTTAAACGCTGACCGTACGCTGATTCTTACTGACGCTCGCCAGGCGCTGCATTTCAAACAAACTGAAATTGTGGGCCGTAAAGCGGGCTTTATGAAAGAAGAGCAAACTTACGAGCATTGTCCATTTGGAATGATGCTAGGCAGTGACGGTAAGCCATTTAAAACCCGTACTGGCGGTACGGTTAAACTGGTCGAATTGCTTGATGAAGCCGTTGAGCGTGCGGGTAAACTTATCGCAGAGCGTGACAACGATTTAAGCGAAGACGAGCTTAAAGAAGTCGCTCACAAGGTGGGTATTGGCGCTGTGAAATACGCTGACCTGTCTAAAAACCGCACAACTGATTACATGTTTAACTGGGACTCCATGCTAAGCTTTGAAGGTAACACCGCGCCTTACCTTCAGTACGCCTATACCCGTGTGAAAAGCTTGTTCAGAAAAGCGGGTGTGGATATGGCCACCATGCCAGTAGATATCAATATTGCTGAGAAACAAGAGCACGCGCTAGCTGTATTACTTATGCAGTTTGAAGAGGTGATTGGTACAGTATCTCGTGAAGCCACGCCTCATGTACTGTGTACTTACCTCTATGACGTAGCTTCGGCATTTATGTCATTCTACGAAGCCTGCCCAATGCTAAAAGATGGTATTGAGCCAGCGGTGCGTGATAGTCGTTTAGCCTTGTCAGCTTTGGTTGCCAAGACGCTAGAGAAAGGATTAACCCTACTTGGTATTGAAACACTAGAAAAAATGTAGTGTTCGCGGTACAACATAGTTATTGATATTGAAAAGGCTGACAATGATTGTCAGCCTTTTTTTATGCAAAATAAAGAACGTCAAAAATACATTGTCCGTTTGCGCTAATCATAATCCTTACTTCTCGATTAGAACCGATGGCGTAATAAATTCTTATAAAGTAAACGATAAAGACGACTCAAATTAACGACAGGAAACTCAAATGACTAAGATCCTTGCATTTGCAGGCAGTACCCGTAAAGGTTCATTCAACCAAGCTATTATGAAAGTTGCAGCCGAAGGCGCACGTGAAGCTGGAGCAGAGGTTACCGTTATAGACCTAGCCGACTTTCAAATGCCGTTGTTTAATGAAGATGAGGAAGCCGAGTTTGGCATGCCTGAAAAAGCACGGGCGTTCAAAGAGTTGCTAATGAGCCATGATGGTTTTCTTATTGCCTCGCCAGAATACAACTCAAGCTATCCAGCATTGCTAAAGAATGCCATTGACTGGGCATCGCGCATGGGGGAAGGCGAAAAGCCATTACAAGCCTATCGCGGTAAAGTAGCTGGTATTATGGCTGCGTCTGCTGGTGGGCTAGGCGGCATGCGCGTGCTGGTGGTACTAAGAATGTTGCTTGAAAATCTAGGTACTATGGTATTGCCGAACCAAAAAGCTATCGCGAAGGTAAATACGCTTATGGAAGGCGGCGTAATAACGGACGAGAAAACCATTAAGCAGCTTAAAAATTTGGGTAAAGAAACCGCTGAGTTGGCTGATAAGCTAGCTTAAGATATAGGAGCAGGGTAGCTAGAGAAAGCCGTCGGCACTCTAGCTTTGCATGCCGCAGTTTTTGTATCCATGCTAAATAAATATATTTTTGAAATTGCCTCGATTAAATGGGCGATATCTAACACGACACACAAATAGCACCATCAAGCCCCTTCATTGCCAACCTTAGAAAAACAAGTTTAGTTCACAATACGGCATAAAAACCGACCCCATGGCCAGTCGTCAATAGTGTCTTGATGTCATAGCCTAGCTAAGTGCATTTGCACATTACTTTACTTGAAAAAGGAGCTTTATTGTGGAAGAAATTAACATTAACGAACTCAATGACGTCGCAGGAGCAGGGATTATTGGCGATATCATGTATGGTATCGGTTACGGTGCTGGCTATGCAGGTGGCTATTTCTACAGCCATGTAATGACGTCAAACCGTTGGTTAGACGATGTCGCTGAATTCGTACTACCTTAAGGAACTATGCTATGGAAGAGTTAAGTCAAGAAGAACTAATCCAATGTAGTGGCGGTTACTTAGGACGTGTATTGACCTATATGACTTTGGTTGATCTGGCCTATGATTTCGGCAGAGGGCTCGGCAACGGATTCTACGATGGTGCAAACGAGCCAGAAATTCCTTAGTGTTGATTGAGCAGGCCTTGGTCTGCTCCTTTAACTTTATGTAAATATGGACAAGGCAAACAATTATGGACAAAAAAAAATATAGCCACGTAGCATTTTGGTTTCTTGCGGCAATCAATATTATCTCTCTCTTTGAGAGTATTATCACGAAAGAAGGGGGGGCGCTTTTAACAGAGCCCGAGTTTCAAAACTTACTTTTACTCGCAATTCTTCAAAAGCTTACAAGTGTAAAAACATCGAGTGCAGACGATATTATTTAACGTGTTATGTTTCGAACCCTTTACATTAACTTGGTGCCCCGTGCTGAAGAAAGCCGCTAAATCGAGAGCGGCTTTTTTGTCATATTTCCTAGCCAATTTTTATCTATTTTACGCCGCGCTAAGTTTCCAGGTGGCTAGCCAAACTACCAACTCAGTGACTGGAATTATGGCTGCGTCTGAAGGCGGTACTGCGCATGTTACTTAAAAATCTCGGTACTATGGTGCTGCCAAACCAAAAAGCTATTGCTAAGATTAATACGCTCATGGAAGATGGCGTAATTACAGATGAAAAACTACTAAGCAGCTTAAAAAACTTAGGGAAAGAAACCACTGAGTTGGCAGGATAACTGTCTTAGTTTTCTTAATCTAATATCAAATGGTAGTTTTTTTTATATTCGACACTCCCTCAGTCTCCTGCCTAAAGTACAATTGTAATCCGCATTTTTTGATTTAATATCAAACATACTTTGAACAAGTAAACGATAAAACATACTTTTAGGTTCTCATTTATTGATGTTAGCGCAGACCCGAGTCATTTTCTTTTTCTCTTTAGCGATATATCTATCGTTGGGAACGTTGATCATTTCCTCTTTGTTCATTTCCTCCTCAATTGCAAAACCGGCGTTTTTCAAGGTAGTTGTCGCCTG
>NZ_CACSIH010000224.1:0-14586 GCF_902705805.1 Alteromonas alvinellae
CTCATACCATGGCTCATGTTCGTAGAGCAATTCGATTCAGAATTACTATTGTAATGTTTGTTATCAATAGCCATTTCAAAACTCATAGTATCTACAGCCATCGCTTGCCCGACGAGGGCAGATAGCACTGTAAACACTAATACTAGTTTTGATATGGATTTAAACATTTCTTAAGCATTAAACATAACCAATATGGAGAATAATGGATTTTCGCGAATTGGTAAACAGTTGAGGCTGATTTGTAATTAGAATAGCCCGTTCATCGGCAGAATTTAGGAAATAGTCATGATGAGGGAGATTGCCTACAACCATGCAAATTTTTGGGCGCGTCTCTAACTCTATAGTAACCGTCCGGTAATCCCCACATTCAAAAACTGACGTCGCTACTGCATCGTGTTCTTTTACAAAGGAGAACACGCATGCGATATCAACGACGAGACGTAAATACCTGGCTGGCGCTTTTCGAACGTCAGGAACAAAGTGGATTATCGGCGGGTGCGTTTTGCCGTCAGCATGAGATAAATATTCAGACGTTTTATGCCAGACGCAGTGACATCCGGCTTCAGCGAACCAGCAATAAGTTTGTTCACGTTAAGCGCGAAGTCACCACGTTCGAATCCCGTATTGAAGGTGACTCGCAGACCCTTTCGCTTGAATGCGCTGCTTCGACATTGCGCATACCCGCCAATGTCAGCCCGCACTGGTTGGCCGCCCTGATGAAGGCGCTGAACGAATGAGGATGTTCGTCGAGCCCTCTGACATTTATCTTTACCTAGGCAATGTCGACTTCCGTAAATCCATCAATGGCCTGATTGTCGTGGTGGAACAGCAGATGGAATTGAATCCGTTCCGGGATGCGTTGTTTGTGTTCTGCAATAAAAAGCGGGATAAACTGAAGGTGTTGTACTGGGATAAAACTGGCTTTGCCCTGTGGTATAAGCGACTGGAGAAGCATCGCTTTAAATGGCCGTCAGACACTGAATTACAACACATCAACCTGAGTGAGCAGCAGTTGCAGTGGCTGTTGTCGGGCTTTGATGTGATAGGCCATTCGCCATTGAACTACACCGCTTCCGGCTTATAACCGGTGATCATAAACAGCATTTATCGATCACGAAATAGTCTGAATAACATCAGGTAATCAGTACCTTAATCGGCGATAATAGTCTTATGAACGAAGAAGATTATCAACGCCGCATCGCTGAACTGGAGCAGCAGCTCCAGGAACTGAATAACCGGTATCAATACCTGGAAGAGCAGTTCCGTATCGCACAGCAAAAACAGTTTGGTAAAAGCACCGAGGGCCACCCTGGTCAGGGCGAACTGTTTAATGAGGCGGAAGAACTGGCTGCCGATGTTGAAACGCCAGAGCAGGAAGCCATCAGTTACACACGCAATAAACCTAAGCGCAAACCACTGCCTGAGGACTTGCCGCGTGAAGTCATCGTCCACGATATCCCTGATGAAGATAAAGTCTGTGGTTGCTGCGCTGGCACGCTGCACTGCATCGGTGAAGATAAGTCTGAGAAGCTTCAGTTCATTCCTGCTCAGGTGAAAGTGATTGAACATGTACGTCCGAAGTATGCGTGCCGTACCTGCGAAAAAGAGGGTATCAGCAATACGGTGAAACAAGCGCCGGTACCACATAGCGTTATCCCCAAAGGCTATGCAACGCCGAGCCTGTTGAGTCAGATAATCACCAGCAAATATCAGTATGGTCTGCCACTTTACCGGCAGGAAGCTATGTTCAAACAGCATGGCATCGAACTCAGCCGTAAAACCATGGCAGACTGGATAATCCGTTGTGCTGAGTTATTTAAGCCGCTTTATGACCAGCTTCATCAACATCTGCTACAACAACCGGTTATCCAGGCGGATGAAACCACGTTGAAGATTGTCGATTCTGACAAAACGACCAGTTACATGTGGCTGTATGCAACCGGAGCGGACTCACCGCAAGCGACCATCACCGGTTCTGCGATACCTAACATCGTGCTGTACGATTATCACAATAGTCGTGCCGGGCGATGTGCCGTGGACTTCCTTGATGGTTATAGCGGATATCTGCAAGTGGATGGCTATCAGGGCTACGAACAAACGCAGGCCACCTTAGTCGGTTGCTGGGCCCATGCCAGACGCAAGTTCATGGAAGCGAAAAAAGGCGCTGGCAGTAAAGGCAGTGGCAAAGCTGATTGGGCACTGAACCACATACAGAAGCTCTACCGTGTCGAGACGCAGTTAAAAGAAGAAAACGCAGCAACCCGCTATACACAACGACAAGAAAAGAGCCTGCCGCTACTTAATCAACTTGAAACCTGGCTGACAAAATCAGCCCAACAGGTATTACCGAAAACAAAACTCGGCGAGGCAATACAGTACTGCCTCAACCAGTGGCATAAACTGATTCGTTACACACTCGATGGCCATCTAGCCATCGACAACAACCGCGCTGAGCGAGCCATTAAACCGTTCGTTATAGGCAGAAAAAACTGGCTGTTCAGCCAGACCGCAACCGGTGCCAATGCCAGCGCCATCCTCTATAGCATCATCGAAACAGCGAAGGCCAACGACCTCAACGTCTTCGAGTATGTCATGGACTGCCTGGAGCAACTCAGCAGACCGGACACCGATATCGAACAGTTACTGCCATGGCAGTTTGCTAAACGATAGGTGGGATTACCGGACGTGCTTACTGTGCAAATTCATCAATGTGTATAAAAGAATAGAAAGCCAATAATTAGCGAGCTTTAATATAAGAAGTTAAAGTCTGATATAACTAAAAGGCAATACCCAACAACCTTTGGGTTCAGTTTTCAATTACTAGCCAGGAGTTGCATAGCAAATCGCAAAGCAAAATTGTCAGTTAGAAAAAGTTCTTCGCGTGCTTTTACTTTCGCTGATTTTTTTTAAGTTTAATGAAAGTGAAAGCAAAAGTCAGCGATGCCATCAGCTCAAATAGCCAAAATATAGGAATGAAGCCAAACGATTCAACCAAAAAACCATTTTCATCTATACTCGAGCCTTTTATGTTATAAGCGATTAAACACAGAATACCACTAATAAAAAATAAGAAGCTCATCTTATAGTTACTTATAAATTTCATTAATGTCTCTATATTTTATTTTCAACATCTCGTAAGAGCACGAAAGAAACGTTGATGTCGAAGGTACGTGTTCAATCTTGCCTCTTACCACTTTAGTTACGCATTATTATCTATCACACTCTCCTTACAGTTTAACAAAAAATTTAATCATGAGGGGAACAAACTAAAAAGTTCCATGAAAATCTATAGTCATGATTGTAGACAATGTGTCACAAATAAAATTTTAGCTTAGTATTAAAACTTGAATTACTGTCGACTATCATTGTTAATGAGTAATGGAATTTCATCTCACCTCCTCATTAACTGCAGAATGCTCGTCAGTAAACTCTATTTCAACTGTGCTGTAACTGAAGTCAAACATGGCCAAGCTATCATAAATATCAAGCTTCAATAACTTGTATTCTTCAACTGTCTTTAAGGCACTGCCAACGCGTATAGTAATAACATTGTGTTCTCCGTCAAGTGACCAAATTTTTAAGTCATGGATATATTCAACTCTATCAACACTCCGGAGTTCATCTAACACTTGTTTGTATAAGTTTTTCTCTGGAACACCTTGCAAAAATAATTTTAAGGTTGCTAATAAGTTTCGAATTACATTAAACAATATAAAAAGCGTAAAGCCAATCGAAAGTAGGGGGTCTAAAATTGGCCAGTCGACAAATTGCATTACTATGGCAATAATTAATACAGCAACCCAGCCTAAAACGTCCTCCAATAAATGCCAGTTCAACACTCTCTCGTTTAGGGTATTTCCTCCCTGGAGTTTATACACAGCAAAGCCGTTTACAGCGACACCTAGAATCGCAAGTAATATCATGCCTTCTGTATTTGGAACGACCGGGTCTAATACTCGAGGAATGGCTTCTGATAATACCCAGATTGAGCCAAGGATAAGTACGGCTCCGTTAATAAATGCCCCTAACAGGCTGAGTCGCTTGTACCCATATGTGAAATTTTCATCGGCCTCTCTCTCTCCTAACCTATTGAGACACCAGGCGCTTCCAATAGAAACTGAATCGCCGAGATCATGAACAGCATCTGCCATTATAGCAGTGCTGTTCGTTAGCCAGCCGCCAATAAATTCAATAATTGTGAAGCTGAAATTTAATAGAAAAGCCCACCCAATTTTGTTTGAGCTATTTGAATGATTATGAGTCATAGAGGCTCCGGTGCGCCCGGAACATACCGGGCGTAAAATTTGATTAAGAGTTGCGTTTGTTATGTGCGAGCTGATAAAGCGCAGGTAATATAAACAGTGTCAGTAAAGTTGACGATATAATTCCCCCAATGACTACAGTGGCGAGCGGTCTTTGTACTTCAGCACCTGTTCCTGTATTAAGTGCCATGGGAACAAAGCCTAAGCTGGCCACTAACGCAGTCATCAAAACAGGTCGAAGCCGGATTATGGCCCCTCGAATTACTGAAGTATAAATATCACCATTTTCCTGCCAGAGTTGTCTGATGAATGCGACCATCACTAGTCCATTCAAAACCGCGACCCCGGACAAAGCGATAAAGCCTACTCCCGCAGAAATTGAAAGAGGCATATCTCTAATCCAGAGTGCCAGTACTCCTCCAGTCAAGGCTAGTGGTACACCAGTGAAAATTATCAATGCGTCTTTAACAGACCCAAACGCCATAATGAGTATGCCAACTATCAACGCAAGCGTAACCGGAACGACTAAAGTCAGCCGTTTGCTGGCGGATTCCAGTTGTTCAAAGGTACCACCAAACTCTAACCAATATCCTTCCTTCATTTTTAAATCGGATTTAAGTCTTTTTTGTAAATCAACGACAAATCCTCCTAGGTCGGTTCCTCGTACGTTAGTCGTTACGACAACTCTGCGCTTTCCATTCTCTCGGCTGATCTGTGCAGGCGCCGGCTTTAACTCGAGAGTGGCTACCTCTTCAAGCGGTACAAAACTATTGCCGACACGAACAGGTAAGCTCTCTAATTTGTCAATATTTGTACGCAACTCTTCAGATAATCTGATTACAATTTTAAACCGACGATCGCCTTCATAGATTATGCCTGATTCCTTACCCCCTATGCTGGTTGAAACGAGTGCTTGAATGTCTGCTACGTTAAGACCGTACCTTGCGAGAGCATCTCGTTTTGGTAATATGGACAACATAGGAAGGCCGGCAACTTGCTCAACTCGGGTGTCTGAGGCACCTTGTATCGACTCAGCGATCTCAGCAACCTTATTTGCAGAATCCAACAATTGCTCTAAGTCATCACCGAAAACCTTGACTGCAACATCAGCCCTTACGCCGGAAATCAATTCATTAAATCTCATTTGAATTGGTTGGGTAAATTCATAGTTATTACCGGGAAGCTTTGAGGCGACTGATTCAATTTCAGCCACTAGATCCGATTTAGATTTAGCTGGATCAGGCCATTCTGAGCGAGGTTTAAGTATTACAAAACTATCGGCTACATTAGGAGGCATTGGGTCTGTAGCGACTTCTGGTGTACCTATTTTCGCAAAGACTACCGCTACCTCTGGAATTTCTAACAGCGCACCTTCAAGTAATTCTTGCATTTGAATTGATTGGTTTAGACCGGTACCCGTTATGCGTAAAGCCTGTAAAGCGACATCACCTTCATCCAGTTGAGGAATAAATTCAGACCCAAGTGTTGTTGCCAACCATCCGCAGAAGACAACAAACGCTAGTGCAGCCCCAAGAGCAGCAGCTTTAAATTTAAGAATAGCCCTAAGTGCTGGTTCGTAAGCCAGTTTCACCCAACGTATTAAAAAACTCTCCTTTTCACTGATTTTTCCCCCCATGAAAATTGCGATCGCTGCAGGCACTACCGTCAGTGACAAAATCATTGCCGCAATAAGAGCGATAACAACAGTTATTGCCATGGGATGAAACATCTTTCCCTCTACGCCTGTTAAAGTAAAAATAGGCAGATAAACAGCGGTTATGATCCCGACTCCAAATAAGCTGGGCCTGATTACTTCAATCGTTGCTATTTTCACTTCTTCTAGACGTTCCTTGAGTTGAAGAAGTCTGCCGTGATGCTGTTGCGCTTCAGATAAGCGCCTAATACAGTTTTCAACAATGATGACAGCGCCATCGACAATCAGACCAAAATCTAAAGCCCCCAAACTCATCAGATTTGCCGAAACACCTCTCTGGACCATTCCAGTGATTGTCATCATCATAGCAATAGGTATGATCGCAGCCGTAATAAGAGCCGCTCGAATATTGCCTAGTAGTAAAAATAATATGACAATTACGAGTAATGCTCCTTCCAGCAGGTTCTTCTGCACAGTGTTTATCGCTTTGTCGACCAGTGTAGTTCGATCATAGGCGGGTTCAGTAACTACCCAGCTTGGTAACGATCTTTGAATTTCAGTTAATTTACTGGCAGTTAAAGCTGCAACTTCCCTTGAGTTTTCTCCCAGCAACATCATGACCGTTCCCATCACTGTCTCTTTACCATTTCTTGTAGCGGCACCGGTCCTCAGCTGCTTACCCAAGCCTACAGTTCCAATATCTTTTATTAGAACAGGAACAGATCCTTTTTTTCCTACTACGACATTTTCGATATCCTTTATCCCTGTCAATTGACCTGGAGAGCGAACAAGAAGTTGCTCGCCATTTTTCTCAATATAGCCTGCTCCAGCATTATCATTGTTTAAATATAGTGCTTCAGAAATGTCTTTAAGCGAGACTCCCATCTCCAGCATTTTTACAGGGTCGGGATTGACGTGATATTGCTTGTCATAACCTCCAATAGTGTTTACTTCTACTACTCCCGGAACCTGGGCTAACTGTGGTCGAATGATCCAATCTTGTACCTCTCTTAAAGCCATAGGTGTGACCGGCGAGCCATCGGGTAACGTTGCTCCATCTTTCCCTTCCAGTGTATATACGAAAATTTCGCCAAGCCCTGTTGCGATTGGCCCCATTTCTGGCTCAAGGCCATCAGGTAAAACACTTTTAAGGTTAGCAAGTCTTTCGTCGATTAAATTTCGGGCAAAAAAGATATCCGTTCCTTCTTCGAAAATAACTGTAATCTGTGAAAGACCATACCTCGATATAGAACGTGTATAGGATAAGTTAGGCAAGCCATATAGTGCTGTTTCGACAGGAAATGTTATTCGTTGTTCAGCTTCTAATGGTGAGTACCCCGGAGCTTTGGTGTTAATCTGAACCTGTACATTTGTAATATCTGGTACAGCATCAATAGGTAATCGCTGGTAGCTCCAAACGCCGATCCCAATTAAGATTAGTGCAAGAACAAGAAACAAAAAGCGTCTTTCTACTGAAAGACGAATAATATTATCAATCATTTATCGTCTCCAGGATTAGTGAGCGTGAGAGGCACCGGATTTTTCAAGATCCGCTTTTATCAGAAAGCTATTTTTTGATACGTAAATTTGACCAGCGATTAAGCCACGCTTTACTTCAGTGAAGTTGTCATCTTTTATACCCAGCTCGACAGGGACAGCTTGAAACGTGTTACCATCGTTTAAAAATACAACTGAGTTACCATCCATTGATTGGATAGCTTCATTCTCAACGCGAAGCGAAACATCGACTTTCTGAGCATCAACTACACCTGTAACCATATCGCCGGGGGAGAATTCTCCTTCGGTATTAGTGATTTCAACAATTGCGATCTGATAAGGTTCAAGTGAACCTGACGGAATGAGAAATTTGACCTTTGCATCTTGCTGTCGGGAACCTTTTTTTATGTGGATATAAGAGCCCTGCTTTATTGTATCCCGCTTGGATGGAAATACTTTCAATTCTGCCCAAAGCGTTTCAGCGTCGACTATTTTATAAAGCGTTTCACTGGTAACCAACTGCCCAACATTAACATTTCGACTTACTACCGTACCCGAAATTGGCGCTTTCACGATGTAGGTTTGTAAGCTGTCATTTGATTGAATTTTTGCAATTACATCGCCAGCCTTCACGCTGTCACCAACATCCGAAGCGAGAGTTTCTACAACTCCCGAGAACCGCGCATTAACTTCAGCCTTGTTCTTGGGTGGAATTACAAGAGTACCCAACAATTCGATATGTCTTTCAATGGTCCCACTCTGAACTTCGGAGGTTGCTAATTGAAACTTTTCAGTTAATGCTCTTGAGATCTGTGTTCTTCCCTCGAAGTTTTCCCACTCCCAGGAATACTTTCGTCTTTTGTCAGTCAGATAAATAGTAGCCCTAAAAGAATGAGGTTCAGACAGAGCTTTTATTGACCGCAAAACCCCCTCTGAAGTTTGAAACTCAAATTTTTCTGAGCTTGAACCTAACTTCTGTAGCTCTATAGAAAAGGAATCAGGGATAAATGGCTTCCCATCTTCAAAAGTCGAGGCAATAATTACAGAGCCCTCGGGGCTTTCATCGATACTTACTTCTATTTTGATGTTACCTTTCTGGAATATATTTTGGTTGTCATTTGAATTGGTGACATCTTCACTTGCGGTCGCGATAGATGTCACAGTGCCGATAAGAAATAAAAATAAAATTTGCTTTAGCATAATTAATCCTGGAGATTGAAAGTGAATGATTTCAGAGATTGCCCTGTCCATTGTTCGATAAGTGCTTCATTGAGCAGGGTGGCTTCGCGATAGTTGATGAGACTCCGTTGAGATTGGAGAAGTGCATCACGTGAAGCAAACCATTCTTGATAAGTGTAAATTCCCTTTTGATAGCCCTCCTTGGTCAGCTCCAATGCTCTTTTCAAATCTGGCATTACTTCTTTTTCCAGGTGCAATGCTGCCTGTGAACTAAAATTTATGCTTTTCGTTGCTTTAAATAGAATCGCTTTTACATCGAGATACTTGGTGTCTCGCTCTAATAACTCCGCCTCCTTACTAGCAATTGCAGATTTGACTGCACCCGAATTCCTCTTCTCAGCAAATAGTGGAATTGAGGCACCAAAAACTAACGATGTATCTTGAGCTCCCTGATTCCTTCTAACACCAACAGACCAAGATAGGTCTGCGGTATTATCAGACTTAGCCAACTGAATTTCAGCGTCCTTCAGGTCAAGTGACTTAATTAGTAAATCCGCATTCGATGATGATAAGAATTGGTTAAAAAGTGTTTCGTAGGAATAATTTTTAGCGGGTGAATTTAAAGAACCAGTAAGCGTGATATCTTCATAATTGCCCTGCCAGAATAGTGTGAGAGATTGCAGGGCTATCTCTTTATTCACCTTTGCTGTCGCAAGTTCTAATTTCGCTTGATTTAAAGCCGATTTAGCTCTGAACAATTCAGCATCATTCGTTGCACCACTTTTTATTCTATTAGTGATCACAGTAAGAGCATCTTCAGCTAAGCTCACACTTCGCTCAGCTATTTGCAGACGCTCCTGTTGTGCCAGAACGCGAATATACTGCTGAGTGAGCCCACCAAGTAGTGAGAGAGACATTGAATACTGCTCTGAATCTAAAAGGGCAGCTCTGGCATCCACAACCAGTGTTCTTGCACTCTTCTTTCCACCAAGTTCATACACTGAAGATAGAGAGATGGTTGCTTCTGCTGCTTGAACTCCCGAAGTAGAACTTGTGCCCATCACATTTTCTAGATTAGCACCTACGGTGTAAGCTGGAGAAAGCAAAGCTTGTTGGCGATCTCCCTCAAGAGCTCTAGTAAGAGGTCTGAATTTCAACAAGCTTGGATGACGGTTGAGAGTAAGTTGAACTGCATCATCTAAAGTTACTTGTTCTGCCAATGCATTGGCTTGAGATAGCATCAATGCACTAGTCAATATTCCGGCGCGCGTAAATTTGCGCACAGGAAACTGTGAAATTTTCATGATATATAATCCTAGTCAGTTGAAAAAACGAAAAACGACAGGGATTAAATTCTTGGAGGACGCTCTATTTGGTTAATGAAACGATTAGGTGTAGCTTCACTATAAACTGAGACTAAATTGGGAGATTTTTTTAGAAACGAGCTTTCAATATCAAAGTAAAAAGCTATGTGTGTAAAATGGCCATGACAAGAACAACAATGGTCACAATCACTTCCCGTATCTAAATCGTAAGCATCGGACAGTTCGATTAATGTATTTTCAGTACATAATTCATTGCTAAACAAGTGGTCTTGTTCAATAGAAAACGCGTCAGTCACAATCAACAAAAATTGTGCGCACAACAAAAAAGCGGCTAAGACCACTTTTAGATTTTTGCTAATGCGGTAATTCGTTTTCAACACAAGATTCCTCTATTGGCAATTCATGTTCTCTTAAAATATGATTGTAGTCAATGCCTAAATGGTCAGCTTTCTGATTCACAAGAGGAACTCTGTATTAAAAAGCCATGTATTTCAATTAAGTTGCTAAATCTTGTCAGAAAAACAGAAATCTACTGCAAAGCCTGCTCATACATAATCCGGCAATGTAAAATAAGTACACCGAAGGAATAGAAGAATACAACATGCAATTTCAATAAGCCTGTCACAATTATTGCGTCTCGCTCGTACCAAAACCTGTAATACCCCCTACAACAAGTGTAAAAGCAAGTCCAATACTGAAAGATAAAATCACCGTTGACCCAAGAGGTAGCTTTTCCAATTGCTATCTGATCTCCTTACAGTGAGCGCATCAATGAACAACAAAGTAAATATTATCTGGCTCATGCCATAACCGTGATGCTATGCTTATGAGCATGAAGTTGGTTCGCATCGCTTCTTTGAGTTCACCAAATCATCTAAGGCTCCATTTTCGAATAAACGGTACAATAGACTAGTAGAAAGGCATATCGGAAACTCGATATCGCTAGATACCTTACTGTAACTTTTTGGCTAAAAACGTTGTCGCTTCGCGTAAAAATACCGGTCATTTTTTGACCTTGGCAAGTTCATGTTTTAATCTGCTATCCCCGCGTCACAACGGGGATCACTGCTCTTATGTGTTTTATCTTTAGATTGCGCAGCATGATGTTTTCAGCAGTTAGGTAGACTAAGAAAAATACTAATATCTAAAGCAATCTGACGACCAATAATATCAGGTTTCTAGCAGAGTAATACCGCTTCGAGTATGAATTCTGAAGTATACTTTGTTTGTTAACAACCACTCATTCCTGGCATAGCAAGCTTCTTTAGGGGAGGTTTCCTAAAAATCTGAAGAGGCTCCACAGATGACTGAAATCTATGAAGGGGCACTATAATAATTGTGATAATTCTCTTTCTGATCTAGAACCGTAGCAGAGTTACTTTCATGTTAAATAGTTCATGTTAATACACATTAACGTGACCTATCGCTTCTTTAGCTATTTGGTGTCACGACAATCTTCTAGACCATTCTCAACCTCTATGGTTGTATGTGACAATTCAAATTCATCCAAAGCATTCGCTATGCTTTCTTTCAACATTAGGTATTCAGCTTTCGACTCAAATTGACTAACGATGTGAACTGTCGCGACATGATGCTCACCATCTAGTGACCAGATATGCAGGTGATGCAGATTGCTAACAGCATCAAGTTCAAGCAATTTATCAGTCACGTTTTGTAAAAGGTCGTTGTCTGGTGACGCCTGAAAAAACAGTTTTACGGTGCTGATAAGATTTCGGATAACGTTGAACAGAATGAAAAGCGTAAATCCGATAGAAAGAACCGGATCCAGAACAGGCCAGTCTTTGAACTGCATAACAATAGCGACAATGAGTACCGCTACCCAACCTAAAACGTCTTCGAGTAAATGCCAGTTCAGAACTTTTTCATTCAGCGATTTACCACCTTGTAATTTATACGCGGCGAAGCCGTTGACCAGTACGCCAAGAATAGCCAGTGCAATCATGCCTTCTGTTTCTGGCATCTCTGGATTACTCAGCCGTGGCACTGCCTCATAAAGGACCCAGGCAGAACCAACGATTAAAACAATGCCGTTTATCAGCGCCCCGAGTAAGCTCAGCCGCCTCTTGCCATTGCGTTAAAAACTCACTCATTGTTCTCTCCTTTAAGACAATGTTAATCAATCGCCGATTCAATTAATGGCTTTATGGATTGCTGCGTATTTGTATCTCAACCATCGGTGCATGGAACATTACATTCTGTGCTGTATCATGATGCCTGAGCCTGAAGCACTTGGTTGATACGTGACGAAACAAGTCAGTGCTAAGAGAATGAATTATTTAAGGTGATGCGGGTATTACTTCTCATCAATACTGATGTCTCTTGCTTTAGTGTAAGCTTCCCAACCTTCTTTTGCTGCATAAGGTACAATGAGCAATGCCGCCACAGGATCAGCCCACCACCAACCAAACCAATTTACCAATAGCAAACCGGCAAGGACAACGATCGTTTGGTATAAGCAGATAAAGGTATCTTTAGCATCGGCGAGTAACGCCGGGCTATCCAGCTTGCGGCCATATTTTCTTTTGAAATGAATCAAAATCGGGTTGATAAGCAAGGAAGTAACTAAAATGATTAACCCCATAGTGCTCCAGCTTGACGTTTGCTGACTAAGAAGTTTTGTAACGGAATCATAAGATATAAATATGCAGACCAAAGTAAATGATACGGCAATCACGTAGAGAGTGATTTTCTTCCGTCTATTTACTTGTTTTTTATCAATTCCCTTAAGTTCGCCGTGTAGACGCCAGCCTAGCGTGGTAGCGCTTAACACCTCTATTGTACTGTCCAATGCCCACCCTATGAGCGCTGAACTATTAGCAATTATTCCTGCGATTAAAGCTACTATGACTTCAATTGCATCATAGATGACATTTAATATTTGAAGCGTTCTGGCCTTTTTTAAATCACTTTTTCTTGTTGGTTCCATGTTTTACCTTTTATATATTCCATCCAATAAAATCTTCATATTTTTTCGCACTCGTTCTATACTTGTTTCTTTAGAAGTCAAGTAAGCTAATTACGCCATTTCCAAAACTTGCCTGAGTACAGATAAGCACTGCGTACATGGGGTCCATTGTGACCAGGTTTTATAAAAGGGGCCTACCACATTTTCCAGACAACATTTACTAAAAAGGAAAAGAAATGACATTTGCTTGCGGGCTTGCAGACAAATGTTTAATTCTATTCATCACGCGCTTTATCTGAACGTAAGTATTTCCACAACGCAGCCACTGCCCCGATTAGGACCATCACTACCAGTAGCCAGATCAAACCCATACCTATCATCATTTCAACCCCCATCGTCTCTCCCATACAATTCATCATGATTTATGTACTCCCTAATTGAACCACCCGCATTTATGTAAACCGGCAAAGCCATAATGACGTCAAATTGAACCATCATAGGCCTTAGAGTGCAGTACCCTTAGACTAGAGGTAGGCGGGCACTCTTGGCTCCAATTTTTCCATAGGTTTTTGCGTTCGCTTTTTGTTGACAAAGACTTGGCTCATTGAGCTTATTAGGTAGCCAAGCACGAAAACCTAAAAAGCCATATAAACAGTGCCAAGGTAGTATGAGCAGTCTCTTGCCATTGCGTTAAAAACTCACTCATTGTTCCCACGTTTTTGGCGATGTTAATCCATCCCTGATTCAATTAATGGCTTTATGGATTGTTGCGTATTTGTACTTTAACTATTGGTGCGGGGATCATTTGGCAAGGCCTGACTTTCCTAGACACTTTCTATGTCCTTAAAATACTGCCTGTCATATTCTGTTGGTGACGTGCTTCCGTTGGCAGGATGAGGTGTTCCGGAAGACTATTACATTTGATGATTTTTACTATTACAACCTGATAAGTAAGCGGAAGAGATTTCTTGACATTGTTCGTAGGAATGAGGCCTGACTTTGCAAAGAATTTGCAAAGCTTCTCAATGTAAACATATACCCATGATTTCAATAAAGTAATGTATGCGCATTTATTTCAAAATCCGTTGCTAGAAATAGCGTGCCGGTTCAAGTCCGGCCTCTGGTACCATATTTCGAATTCTTTGCAAAGCGACCAGCTTGAATAAACCGACCTTTGAGTCGGTTTAATTAGATGGTCCGCCTCACCTCTAAGCTAGTCTTAGAGTTAGGCAATCAAAGAGGCGAACCATCATGTCTACTATTAAAGTTCTTGGAATCGATTTAGGCAAATCATCTTTTCATGTGATAGGCCGGGATTATTCAGATAACCAAATCATTCGCAAAAAATTTTCCCGTTCGGCACTCATTCATTTTCTTCATCAGTTAACGCCATGCACGATTGCATTCGAGGCTTGTGGCGGTGCACACTGGCTTGGCAGGCAGTGTGAGTCGATAGGGCATACAGTCAGGCTTATTCCTCCGCAATATGTAAAGCCCTTCGTTAAAAGCAACAAGAATGATTTCATAGATGCAGAAGCTATATGCGAAGCGTCGACAAGACCCAATATGCGCTTCGTCAGCGTAAAGTCAGAAGAAGCCCAAGTTATTTCCGCTATTCATAAAGCTAGGCACGGTTACATTAAAGACCGAACAGCATGTATGTCCCGCATAGGCGCTTTACTTCTGGAGTTTGGTGTTGCGCTGCCTACAGGCCTGCGTATTTCGGTGAATCCGATCGGTCGT
>NZ_CACSIH010000225.1:0-17934 GCF_902705805.1 Alteromonas alvinellae
AAAATAGAGGTCGATTTAATGACGCTTACATTGAGGCAGATCCTCTTTTTGATCAAAAGGTTATCACGCTCTTCCGAGTTGTGAAGCATGATGATATGGAACGGGCCTTTAACTCAATCGCCGAATCCCTCTATCAGCAGTTCCGTCCTGAGGAGAGCGATAATGGCTGAGATAAAATCTCTCTTAGATGAATACGGAGTCATCTTCGATGCGCAAAAAGTCCTCCCGGACGAAAAGCACCGTCTCAAATTTTTAGAGGCACTGGCAGAGTTAGAAGACAACGAGTGTCACAAAAGAAGGGAGTTTCCAGTTACCCGTTTACATAAAGTTACTGGAATTAAGCAGTCTATTTATAGGGCTGACGTGGATAAAATTTCAGGTTGGAGAGTCCACCTACAGTACTCTAGCGATGGCGTTCTTCACCTCAAAGACTTAATTCCTGGTTCAAAACACAATAATGTTATTGAGGTAATTAAATCTAAGAAAGGCAGGTACAAGTAAATACACAGCGACGCCTTTTCCGTTGCGGCATCGCCTATACTGAAAAGCCGCACGCGCTACTGGCGTTATAAGCTAGGAGAGAACTATGCCTGTAATTACACCATCTGATTTGGACTTAATTTGGCTTAGGCGTCTAATTGAAAAGCTAGGTGTAAGTGAAGAACTGAGTAACAAGTGTTTAAGGTTTCAAGATGCTTTTTCTCATCTTGTAGAAACGATTTAGGTCTATTTATCTAAATCGTTTCTGTCCATCTTCGTTTCAGCCTGATCGGGCTGAAACATTTTTGCCCCATTGTTTGCTAGTGTAAATCTCCCACCTAATTAGTTACATACATAATAAGGGGAGGTTTACATTCATACCGTGATTAAATTTTTAGGATTATGAATTAGTCACCAGCAAGGACCCTCTCACACTCAAGAACAACATACTCGGGAACATTATCAAATTTATGCGGATTCAATTGCATGACATATTCGTTCTCAATATGGAAGGTTTCATTAACAAATTTTTGTAGTACGCCATCTTCCTTACCTTTAGGAATATGCATTGCTTTGTAAACTCTGAATGTCACGCGTATGTACAGCCGTTGCGGGCGCTCCACGCTCTACTATCGCGTCAGTCAGTGCTCGCAGATCTTCATGGGTGATCTCGGTCAGCTTCTGATTGCCAAATTTGCCCTCTAACTCTCGGGCGTAGACTGAGCGACGCATATCCCGGGTAGAGTCGGCCATCTGATAACCACGCAGCCATTTCTGAGCCCAGGCACCAAAGGTTTCAGCATCTTTCGTTCTCGCCTTCGCACGGGCTTTCTCTTTGGCCGGTGACTTTCCATCAGTAACCATTCTCTTCGCTTCATTGAGACGCTCACGCGCTTCTGCTAACGTGATGCCTCCTACTCCGTAGCGACCAAAGGTAATGGTTTCTTGTCTGCCATTGATCGAGTAGTTGTAGCGAAATGAGATAGAACCCGCAGTGGTCACAGCAACATAGAGGCCATCACGGTCATTGACTTTGTATAGTTTATCTTTGGGTTTGAGATTGCGTAGCTTGGTATCAGTCAGCATGTTTCGACCTATTATTCTTGTTTGATACCATGCTGAAAAACCTCTAAAAAACTAGATATTAATCATTACAAAACAGATAGATATAAAAATTCAATACCATGCCCCATCAAAAACACTCAGCATGGTATCGGGCGTAATCCATGGCATTACCGATGAATCATACCCATCAAAATACCACGGTCAAACCGTGCTTGGCGTTGCCAGACATTGCCAAAAATGACTAAGTCAAAAACAAAAAAAGTCCGCAATTACGCGGACTTAGGTATGATTTAGTGCCTGTTAATGCCAGACCTTTCTTAAAGGAGGATTATTCCCACTCAATTGTAGCAGGTGGCTTACCAGAAATGTCGTAAACCACACGGCTAATGCCATCGATTTCATTGATAATGCGATTCGACACTTTACCTAGAAAGTCGTAGGGTAAGTGAGCCCAGTGAGCCGTCATAAAGTCGATAGTCTCTACTGCGCGAAGGCTTACCACCCAGTCGTATTTACGCGCATCACCCATTACGCCTACTGAGCGCACTGGGAGGAATACGGTAAACGCTTGGCTTACTTTTTGGTATAGATCAGCTGCATATAGCTCTTCAATGAAGATAGCGTCAGCGCGACGCAGTAAGTCGCAATATTCTTTCTTAATTTCACCAAGTACACGAACACCTAGACCCGGACCAGGGAACGGGTGACGGTAAAGCATGTCGTACGGTAAACCTAGCTCAAGGCCGATTTTGCGTACTTCGTCTTTAAAGAGTTCACGCAGTGGCTCAACAAGGCCTAGCTCCATATCTTCTGGAAGGCCGCCCACGTTGTGGTGCGATTTGATTACGTGCGCTTTACCGGTTGCAGAACCTGCAGACTCGATAACGTCTGGGTAAATGGTGCCTTGCGCTAACCACTTCGCGTTTTCACGCTTACCCGCTTCTTCGTCAAATACACGAACGAACTCATTACCAATAGCTTTACGTTTAAGCTCAGGATCTTCAATGCCTTTTAGGCGATCAAGGAAACGCTCTTCAGCGTCTACACGGATAATGTTTAAACCGAAATGGTCACCAAACATTTCCATTACCTGATCAGCTTCATTTAAGCGAAGCAGGCCATTGTCTACAAACACACAAGTAAGTTTGTCACCTATCGCGCGGTGAAGCAGCATAGCTGTTACTGAAGAATCTACACCGCCTGAAAGGCCAAGAATAACTTCTTCATCGCCCACTTTCTCTTTTATACGCTCAATGGCATCGTCAATAATTGCGCCAGCTGTCCAGAGCTTTTCACACTTACAGATGTCCATCACAAAGTGAGTTAATAGACGCATGCCTTGGCGAGTGTGAGTCACTTCAGGGTGGAACTGCACGCCATAGAATTGCTTCTCTGCGTTATACATTGCAGCATGTGGGCATGAAGCGGTTTGCGCGATGGTTTCAAAACCTTCGGGAATAGCTGCTACTTTATCGCCGTGGCTCATCCATACATCAAGCAGCGCCGCGCCGTTATCGCCTATGGCATCTTCAATTTTATCCAGCAGCGGGCTTGGCTTAATCACTTCTACTTGCGCATAACCAAATTCACGCTTGTCTGAACCCAGTACGCCACCACCTAGCTGTTGTGCCATGGTTTGCATGCCATAGCACACGCCTAGCACTGGCACGCCAGCTTCAAATACGTACTCGGGCGCGCGTGGCGAGCCTTCTTCGGTTACTGACTCTGGGCCACCTGACAGAATAATCCCTTGTGGATTAAATTCGCGGATTTGCTCTTCGGTCACATCCCAAGCCCAAAGCTCACAGTAAACGCCTATTTCGCGAACACGACGTGCTATCAACTGCGTGTATTGCGAGCCAAAATCCAAAATAAGTATGCGTTGGTCGTGGATATTTGTGGTCATGTTTTATTTTTACCCGTTAAATAAAAGAACAAAGGCTGGTGTAGTACCAGCCTCGCAGTCGTCGGTCGCCTTAACCTAAACGGTAGTTTGGCGCTTCTTTGGTAATGCTTACATCGTGAACATGGCTCTCGCCCATTCCGGCTGAAGTTACGCGCACAAATTGTGCCTTGGTATTGAGCTCTTCAATCGTTGCGCAGCCCGTTAAGCCCATGGCTGAGCGCAAGCCGCCCATTTGCTGATGGATAATATTAGCAATTGGACCTTTGTACGCTACGCGGCCTTCAATACCTTCTGGTACCAATTTCTCAGCGTTATCAGAATCTTGGAAGTAACGGTCTGACGAACCGTGGCTTTGATCCATAGCGCCTAGTGAACCCATACCGCGATATGACTTGTAATAACGGCCTTGGAAAAGTTCTACTTCCCCTGGCGCTTCTTCAGTACCTGCTAGCATGCTGCCAACCATTACGCAGCTTGCGCCAGCAGCCAACGCCTTAGCAATGTCACCCGAAAAACGAATACCGCCGTCAGCGATAACTGGAATGTCAGTATCTTTCAGCGCTTCTACTGCATCTGATACCGCAGTAATTTGAGGCACACCGCATCCGGTTACGATACGAGTAGTACAAATTGAACCAGGGCCAATACCCACTTTAACAGCATCTACGCCGGCTTCGGCAAGTGCTTTCGCGCCATCGCCCGTTGCAACGTTACCCGCAATAATTTGTACATCGGGATAATCAGCACGTACTTTCTTAACACGGTCAATAACGCCTTGTGAGTGACCGTGAGAGGTATCGATAAGTAGAACGTCAACGCCTGCATCTACAAGTAGTGCAATACGTTCGTCAGTACCTGGGCCAACGCTTACCGCAGCACCAACACGTAGGCGACCAAGCGAGTCTTTACATGCGTTAGGCTTGTTTTCTGCTTTCTGGAAGTCTTTAACAGTAATAAGGCCTGTAAGCTTAAACGCGTCGTCGACAACAAGAATTTTTTCAATGCGGTGTTCGTGCATAAGGTCTAACACCACATCAGAGCTTGCACCTTCTTTAACGGTAACCAGATCATCCTTACCGGTCATTACGTTTCTAATAGGCAAATTCAAACGCTTTTCAAAGCGAAGATCGCGGCCTGTCACAATACCAATTAGGTTATTATCTTTGTCAGTCACCGGGAAGCCAGAGTAACCAAGACGCTTAGAAAGCGCGATAACTTCACCAATGGTCGCATTCTCTTCAACCGTTACCGGGTCAGATACCACACCACTTTCGTATTTCTTAACTTCACGTACGTGTTTGGCTTGCTCTTCGGGCTTCATGTTTTTATGAATGAAACCAATACCACCCTCTTGGGCTAGCGCAATAGCTAGACGGGCTTCAGAAACCGTGTCCATGGCAGCAGACACCATTGGAATATTTAACGTTACGCCACGCGTAAGGCGTGTTTGTAAGTTGGCTGTGTGAGGGAGGACGGTCGAGTGGCCGGGAACCAGCAACACATCGTCGAACGTCAGGGCTTCTTGGATGATACGTAGCATGCAACAACACCTATTCAGTTGAGGGTTAATTGCGGCGCAATTGTAGTGTTTTTTAGTTTTCAGGTAAACTCTAAATGTATTAAACCCAGTGATTTTTTTTATGTTTACAAATTCGCCATCTACGTCTCGACAAATTTTAACAGTTACCAAGCTAAATCGCTTAGCCAGAACCGTACTGGAAGGCGAAATTGGCCTTATTTGGCTATCGGCTGAAATATCAAACTTTGTGGCAGCCGCATCAGGGCATTGGTATTTCACGCTGAAGGACAACAAAGCCCAAGTTCGCGCGGCCATGTTCAAGGGATCAAACCGCAATGTTCGCATTCGCCCTAAAGAAGGCGACAAAATTTTAGTGCGAGCGTCGGTTGGCCTTTACGAAGCACGCGGCGACTATCAACTGGTTGTCGAACACATGGAAAGCGATGGCGAAGGTGCGCTTAAGCAAGCGTTCGAAGCCCTAAAGTTCAAACTCAACAATGAAGGCTTGTTCGATACTGCTAACAAGCGAGCGCTACCTGAACGTATTAATCGCATCGGCGTAATAACTTCATCAAGCGGTGCAGCGCTTCACGATGTATTAAGTGTATTAAAACGACGCAGCCCACAAACCGAAATCATTGTTTATCCGTCGATGGTTCAGGGTGAAACCGCACCTTTACAGTTAATTAATGCGTTGAGAACGGCTAACCGCCGCGCAGAAGTGGATGTGCTGTTACTTACGCGAGGCGGCGGTTCATTAGAAGACTTGTGGTGTTTTAATGATGAAAGCTTGGCAAGAGAAGTCGCTGCAAGTGCCCTTCCCATAGTTAGCGCCGTAGGCCATGAGGTAGACTTCACCATTAGTGACTTCGTCGCCGATGTTCGCGCCCCTACCCCATCTGCTGCTGCCGAAATCTTAAGTCAGGATTCTGCCGCTCTTTACCAAACGCTAAGTCAGCAAAAACAGCGCTTAGCAAGGGCAATACATCAGTACCTTCAAACGAGTAAACAACAGCTTGTTTTAAAGAAACAACGGCTAAATGCGTTGCATCCACAAAGCCGCATCCAATCGCAGTGGCAAACGTTAGACAGACTACAACTTCGTTTAGCGCATAAGATGCAAAACGACTTGGCAAAAGCAGAGAAGCGATTACAAGGTCTTGATTACAGGCTAAACAAACAATCGCCATCAGCAAACGTGGCGCGTGCAAAAGACAAACTGAATTACGCTAGCACCAAGCTCTTATCAAGCATGAATACACTCATTAGAAGCAAAAAAAATGAACTTGGTGGTAAAGTTAGCCTCTTACAATCCGTAAGTCCTCTTTCAACGCTCGCCCGTGGTTACAGCATTACTTTGTCCGACAAAGCAGCCATTAATAGCGTGAATAAAGTAAATGTAGGTGATGAGATAAAATCTCGGGTGACTGACGGAGAAATAACCAGTACAGTGACACACATTCAACGGCAATAGGTAGCCTTAAGTATTATGCCCGTTCATGTAAACGCGTTTTCCTTTTCCAGTATTTACCAGCGGGCCTGTGCATTTTGGAGCCTAAAGTCACAGCGGTTCGCTGTATCAAAAATTTTGACACCTTTGTGCGTTTTTGTACTATTACTAGTGCCTGACTTCACCTTTGCTTCTATGGTCAATCAACCTGTCTCTGTTTTTTCAACCTACCCAAGCGAGACGTTACTCAGGGCTTGTGGAGCCCAGCGAGCATTAAGCGAAGCTAATTCTTCTCAATCCACTAATTTGTGTTTTGAAGATGCTATTTCGCCCGACAGCTTTATTAAACTCCTAAGCGAATCAGGAGAATTCAGTCATTTGTTTCCTTATGGCGAAGGAAACGACTACGAACTATTGATTGCTAACGTTGGCGCAGCGCCTGGCATGCATCGACAGCACGCAAAACAATTTGCAGAATTCACTCTACAATGGCGAGGGATAGAAATTGACTCATCTTCATTTGATGCCAGTGCTCTAGAAAACACAGATGTGAAAACGGAAACCGCTTTAGCCGAGGAAGAAGCGCAATCGTTGATTGCCCGCTGGATTCAACATGCCAAAAACTCTGGATTATTTACCAGCCAGTTTTTGTTCGATGCGCTAGAAGCTAGCGACTATAAGGGTGGATTACAGGTACCAAACGCCATTGGCGACTTCACTAAATTAGATACTCAGTTATATCCAGACCCGTTTAACGGCGCAATTACTCGCTATATACACCCTGAGTTTGAAGATGCGCTCGTTGATGTCACCGTATATCCCTTTTTAGATCAGCTTTCTTCAGATGAAAACGAGCTACTTCCTAAGCAACTAGAAAGTGATCTGCAAAGAGCTAGTGCTACAGCCGATTTACAGCAGTTAACTTTGTCTCAAATCAGTCCAGCCTCACGCTACGAGGTTAACAGCGCATTAAGAGGATGGAGATTGGGGCTGAGCGCGACATCTGAAACATCACCAACAATTTACGCGACAACCTATGTCTTTAAGCTACAAGATAAAATCGTAAAAGTGTCTACGACTTTTCCTCCTGACTTTTCAGACAACATTGTCAATCAATTGATTGTTAACGTAGAAGTTCCGCAAGAGTCTGAAATGATGAAAAAGGTTCGCTCTCTGCTTTTGGAAAGAGCGCGTTAAGCTTTTTTCGCAGAACGTCGTTTAACTAGCGGCAAACTCAACGTTGGCTTTTCTTCTGTTTTGGCGGTGAGAATATATACTTTTTGCTGCTCTTTTGGTTTATACCTATCAAACCAGTTATACATTTGATTTTTTTGAAGTGGTGAGGCGACTTTAACCAATTTTTCTACTGACACTTTATCTCCCAAAACACTGCTGGCTGCCTGCTAAACAGTTAGTGTCTGCAAAAACAGCTCCAAATTTCACATTCGTGGTAACCTCCCGAATTCAAAGGTACGTACCTATAAATGACTGAATATGTGAACTAAGAGAAAGTGGGAATAGCAGGAAAAGAATACAACCTAAGTGTAATAATGACCTAGCAGATTAAATCAAGAAAACCGTAGAGTTGAATACGACTGGCAAAATGCAATTCACGCTACAGCGAGTCTAATTGGGGATTTCATCATGCCACAATAGTGGGGAAATTGAGTAGTGTAAAAGCATGGACGCTATCGCCACTTGGTCAGAAATAGCGCCCTATCCTTAAAAAGGCTACTTTTTATCTTTGTAGTAAGACATCATACGGCGACGCTTGCGCTGCTGCGCTAAGGTTAAATTAGCCTTTTTACCTTCAAACGGGTTGTTGCCTTCTCTGAACTCTATTTTGATAGGCGTACCCATAATTTCTAGCGCTTTTCTGAAATAATTCATCAAGAAACGTTTGTACGAGCTTGGTAAGTCATCCACTTGGTTACCGTGAATAACGATAACCGGTGGGTTATAACCGCCTGCGTGGGCATATTTCATTTTCACTCGACGACCGCGTACAAGTGGCGGCTGATGGTCATCCTGCGCCATTTCCATAATTTGTGTGAGCAGAGCAGTATTAATACGCTTAGTCGCACTCATATACGCTTCTTGCACAGACTCAAATAGGTTGCCCACACCAGAGCCATGAAGCGCGGATATAAAGTGAATTCTTGCGAAATCTATGAAGCCTAGACGGCGGTCCATCTCTCGCTTGATATCATCCTTAACATCTGTACTCAACCCATCCCATTTGTTTACGGCCACAACCAAAGAGCGCCCTGAATTGAGGACAAACCCGAGTAAACTCAAGTCTTGATCGGTAATGCCTTCTCTGGCATCAATAACCAATAGTACTACGTTAGCTTCTTCAATGGCCTGAAGGGTTTTAACAATAGAAAACTTCTCTACCGCTTCACTGATCTTTCTGCGTTTTCTTACACCCGCGGTATCAATTAGGATATATTCTCGCTCATCCCTTTCCATTGGAATGTACACGCTGTCTCGGGTGGTGCCAGGCATGTCGAATACCACCACGCGCTCTTCACCAAGAATGCGGTTCGTTAGTGTCGACTTACCTACATTGGGTTTACCTACGATAGCAAGTTTGATAGGCAGCGCTTGTAAGCGCTGACGCTGTGTTTCAGCATCCTCTTCTTCCTCAGGTTCCTCGTCGACAATCTCCATGTCAGGAAAGTCAGTTTCCAGCGGTTTTAGGGCATCTTGTAACAACTGACTAACGCCGCGACCATGGGCCGCTGCAATTTGCTTTATTTCACCTAAACCTAACGAGTAGAATTCTGCGCTTTCGCTATCGCCATCAATGCCGTCAACTTTGTTCGCAACCACAAATACTTTTTTGTTTATGCGTCTTAAGTGATCAGCAATTCCCTGATCAGCCGGCAACATACCTGCTCTAGCGTCAACCAGAAATAAAACGACATCAGCCTCTTCAATCGCCAACAAAGACTGCTGTGCCATTTCAGCATCAATACCCTCTTCATCACCTGTAATACCGCCGGTATCAACAACAATAAACTGGCGCTTTTCAAACTTCGCTTGGCCGTATTTACGGTCGCGAGTTAACCCTGGGTAGTCTGCAACTAGTGCATCTCGGGTATTGGTAAGGCGATTAAACAAGGTTGATTTGCCAACATTAGGGCGGCCAACCAAAGCAACAACGGGTAACATTTATCAGATCCTAGGGGTCATGAAAGCGAAAAAAGCACAAGCCACATACACCATGTACTACAAATTACGTCTGGAATATTCTTTCTCTAACGATAGGTGATTAGTTATGAGGCTCTTGAGAATAGGCGCATTATACCTTGTTCACTACCTAATACCAATGAGTTCAGTTCGACGAAGAATGAACACTCTTCGTTGCGATGTTATGCCCAGCGATAAGTGAAACAAGTTATAAAAAAGGCGTTACAAATTCTACTTGTAACGCCTTTTGGAAATTGAAATGTCGCTATACCACTAATTCGGTATACGTACTGACACTATTTCGCCATTTCTGGTCACTGCAATGACATTACCGTCAACGTTAACTGGTGCTGCAAAAATAGCATCATCTTCATCATCGCCACCTACGTCTAACCGAGCAACGACTTTTCCAGATTCTTGCTCAATCCAGTGTAAAAAGCCCCAGTTATCGCCCACAACAACGTACTCTCCCACCGGGGTAGCAGCTGTTAGCGAACGTTTTTTAAGTAAACCTTGAGACCACAATTCTACGCCGTTACGTCTATCAAGGGCATATATGTTAGAGTTGTTGTCTACGACAAAAATTTTGTTTCCATCGATATTCAGATTGCGAAACGATGCGTATTCACGTTTCCAAATAACGCGACCTGAACGAAGCTCTACTGCTGCCAAGGTGCCATTATATGAGACTGTATAAATCGTACCGCCATAAAGCACCGGCGTAGTATCGATATCAACAATACGTTCTAGCTCTGTTGCACCAGAAGGCGTTGCAATTACTGTTTCCCATGCAAGTACGCCGGTTTCGATAAGGTTTACTTGAATCTTACCTGTCGGGGTACCCACGATAGCGCCACCATTAGACGCAATTGGGCCAGAGATGCCGCGTAGTGTTAGCGGGGGCGTGTCACCCTCGTGTCGCCACATTTGCTCTCCGGTACGGGTATTAAAACCAAACAAGCTGCCTGCACCGGTATTAACAACAAGAATACCTTCATCTGCAGCCGGCGCAGCTAAAATTTCTCCCGGTACCGTCGCTTCCCACACAAGCTCGCCGGTTTCAGCGTCCATTGCAGCAACGTACCCGTTTTCTGTACCAATAAATACGTGTCTATCTGCAACAGAAATACCGCCAATACGCGCGGTTTCACCACTACGCCAAAGTTTAGTTACCGAACTTAACATGCCTTCTGAACGAAACTGTGCGAAATCTTTTTCCCACAATACTTTTCCTGTTTCCGGCTCCATCGCGACAACCACACCGTGGCGGTCGGCGGCGAAAAGCTTGTTGTAAGCATACACAGGACGAAGGCGAGAGAAGTAGCGGTCAACGCCATCACCAATATCACGGTCCCATACCAATTCAGGCGTAAACTTAGCCTCAATAGGCTTTAAACGACGAATTTCTAATTCCTCGTCATCTGCAAACCAGTCTGAAATAGTAGAGCAGCCAGACATTGTGATAGACACTGCCAGTGCTATACCTATCGTGCGAGCGAATCGACCTTTACGGCCACACGTGTTGTGAAACAAATTGCGTACCTCTTTATTATTTATACCAGCCCTAAGGCTTTCGCTTATTGCGCAGCAGATACCGACAGGTTATCTAGCTTCATTTGTAAAAGCGGATTGTTGGCATTTTTTTCTAACGCATTTGAATAAGCCAAGCGAGCATCATCAAACTTGCCTTGTTTTTGATAAACATCGCCTTTTAATTCAGAAACTTCTGCTGAAAATGCGTCATTTGTTACATTGCTAAGCGTAGACAACGCCGCGTCCAGCTGGTTCATTTCAATTTGCACACGCGATAAACGAAGTGACGCAAGCACTTTCAATTCATCATTTTCGGCAAAAGTTACAACGCTATTTAGGTGAGAAGCTGCAGCATCTAAATCACCGGCATCTACCGCTTGCTTAGCAGCAAGAAGGCTGGCAATGCTTGCGTAGCCGCTGTCTTTATTCTCTTCTATGAAGGCCTTAACCTTGGCTACACTATCTTCTGTACCAAATGTTTCAACAGCATTTTGGTACGCTACCGATGCTGCTTCTTTATTTTCAATCTGCGCTTCGGAATACGCTCTCCAGCCCCACAGGCCACCTAGACCAAGCGCTGCACCGACAATAATTGCAGTACCGTGCTCTTTCCAAAAACGTTTAATCGCTTCTACTTGTTGTTCTTCTGTTGCGAACTGTTCCATGATGTCCTCTTTTTATTTTGCGCTCAGCATCTCTGCAACCTTATCAGATAAGGTATCGAAGCTGACTGTAACTTGTTCTTGACCATCGCGCAGTGGTTTAACACCTACTTCGCGAGACTGCATTTCGTCATTGCCTAAAAGCAGCGCTAAACGTGCGCCTGTTTTATCAGCACGCTTTAATTGTTTTTTAAAGTTGCCGCCGCCACAGTGCATCATTATGCGTGTATTAGAAAGCGTATTTCGAAGATGCTCTGCTACCTCAATAGCGTATGACTGTGCCTCTTCGCCCATCGCCGTTACGTAAACGTCTGCGAAACTTGAGTCCTGACCTTCTTCGGTTAACGTGGTTAGCAACAGTACCAAACGTTCAATGCCCATAGCGAAGCCAACCGCAGGCGTAGCTTTACCGCCCAGTTGCTCTACCAAGCCATCGTAACGGCCTCCAGCACACACTGTACCTTGAGCTCCCAGGCTATCTGTCACCCACTCAAACACCGTACGGTTGTAGTAATCTAATCCGCGCACTAGTCGAGGATTTATTTCAAACTCGATGCCTGCTTGCGTTAAGCGCGAACACAAGGTTTCAAAGTGTACTTTAGATTCTTCATCAAGATGATCGATTAGGGCTGGCGCATCGGCAATCGCAGCTTGGACATCAGGGTTCTTTGAATCAAGTACCCTAAGTGGATTCGTTTCAAGTCGACGTAGTGAATCTTCGTCTAGCTGATCTGCGCGCTGTTTTAAGAATTCAACCAGCGTATCGCGATATGCAGCACGCGCTTCATTTGAACCTAACGTATTTATTTGAAGTTTTACGTGTTGCTCAATACCAAAAGCTTTCCAAAAGCGTGCACTAAGAAGAATAACTTCTAAGTCGATGTCAGGACCGTCCATACCGTAGGTCTCTACACCGAACTGATGGAACTGGCGATAACGCCCTTTTTGTGGACGTTCATGACGGAACATTGGCCCCATGTACCACAGGCGTTGCTGCTGGTTGTACAATAAGCCGTGTTCGTTTCCTGCGCGCACGCAACTTGCCGTACCTTCTGGACGTAGCGTTAAGCTGTCGCCATTTCTATCTTCGAAGGTATACATTTCTTTTTCAACGATATCGGTAACTTCACCGATAGAACGCTTGAACAAGTCGGTGCTTTCAACGATGGGAGTACGTATTTCTTGGTAACCATAACTCGCCACAACCTGACGAAGTACAGATTCTACCTTCTGCCATGTACCGGAAACCTCCGGTAGGCAGTCATTCATGCCTCGAATTGCCTGAATAGTCTTAGCCACGTGAAATTCTCATACTGCTAAATAGTGAAAAGCCCCGCATTATAGGGGCTTTGGGAATAAACAACAATGAACAAAAAATGTCTCAGTCTTTAACCGAGACCTGAATTTTATTTTGTTCACTCATACGCGATGCTTTGGCGCGAATCTTAGCTTCAAGCTTATCCACTAGATCGTCGTTGGGAAGACGTTCTTTAACGCGCTTACCGTCTTCGTATAAGCCACTCATGTTACGTGCGCCAGTGAGGCCCAAATCAGACACTTCTGCTTCGCCTGGGCCGTTAACCACGCAACCGATGATAGAGACATCCATTGGCGTAAGAATATCTTCCAATCGCTGCTCAAGAGCATTCACCGTGCCGATTACATCGAATTCTTGTCGTGAACAACTCGGGCAAGCAATAAAGTTTATACCGCGCGAGCGAATACGCAGTGACTTCAAGATATCAAAACCTACTTTAATTTCTTCTACTGGGTCGGCCGCTAGTGAAACACGAAGCGTATCGCCTATACCTTCAGCCAGAAGCATACCAAGACCCACTGCACTTTTGACAGCACCAGCACGTTGGCCACCTGCTTCAGTAATACCAAGGTGAAGCGGCTGGTCGATTTCTTTTGCAAGCAAGCGGTATGCACCAACTGCAAGAAAAACATCAGATGCTTTAACACTAACTTTAAACTGGTCGAAATTAAGCTTGTCGAGAATGTCTACATGGCGCATTGCGGATTCAACCAGCGCTTCTGGCGTTGGTTCCCCGTACTTCTCTTGTAAATCTTTTTCTAACGAGCCACCGTTTACACCAATGCGGATTGGAATATTTTTATCTTTTGCACAATCAACTACAGAGCGTACACGCTCCATGTTGCCTATATTACCTGGATTAATACGCAGGCAATCCACGCCGTATTCAGCGACCTTCAGTGCAATCCGGTAGTCAAAGTGAATGTCTGCAACGAGTGGCACACTCACTTGCTTTTTAATTTCTTTAAACGCTTCAGCCGCTTCCATTGTGGGAACAGAAACTCGAACGATCTCACCACCCACTGCAACAATACGGTTTATTTGGTCGACAGTCGCCGCAACATCTGTAGTGCGAGTATTTGTCATTGACTGGACGGCAATGGGCGCACCATCACCAATGGGAACGTTACCTACATTAATACGCGTAGACTTTCTGCGTTTAATAGGGCTTTCTGCAAACATCTAATTACCTATAAAGGAAGTACGAAGCGAGCTGTTTTACCATTTTGATATGAAGAGATATCAACAGCGTCACCGTTAACTGATATGCGCACATTATCCGGTGCACCGAGCGTAACTTCAACAGGAGGAACACCCTGAATTTCCATCACACGCCCTTTTTGTTTAACCCCATAGGCAATCGCTTCACCTGACGCGTCTTTAATATTCACCCAACAGTCATCGTCGAAAGTGAAAACCATAGCAATTGGCGCTGCGTCAGACTGACTATTCACATTAAGGTTGGGTTGGGGTTCGTTACTACTCGCAGAATTAACCAGAGCGGTTAGGTTATTGCTATCATTTACCTCTGTATCGGGTGCTGAGATTGCACCATCATTCAAGCTACCGTCTTGGTTAAAACCGCTATCTTGGTCGCTGAACGCATCGCTGGTTTCTGAGTTTGAACTATTGCTCGCACCCGTGTCTAGCTGATTGTTTCCAGCCGTATCCCCCTGCGACGACGAAGCGTCAGTAGTTACTTTGTCGGTATCTGTGCGCGCCGATGGGATAGGTGTGTTAGCGGCTTCTCTCTTGACGGCTTCATCTAATGGCAGGTCAGGAACAGCATCGTCACTTGGCTGTTGGTACCACCACACCACTACACCAGCAATGATGAGAAGTAAGATCACGTAAGTAACCATCATCCAACGGTCATCGTGTGTCTGTTTTGCAACACGTTTTGAAAAACTTTGTAGCTTATCAGATGAAGGTACAGATGTTTGATTATGGAAGCGTTCAAACGCTTCAATAACCTCATGAGGATTCATACCCAATTGTTTAGCATAATTTCTCACATAGCCTTTTGTAAAAGTAACCGATGAGTTAGCATCTATCACGTCACTTTCTAAATCATTGATTTGTTTAACCTTTAAAAATAATTTATCGGCAATATCTTGTTGAGACAAACCTAGCGTTTCACGGCGCGCTTTTAGCATTGCTCCTGGACTTGGCGTGTTTTCTTGTTGTTGCGAAGTAACTTCTTGATTCGCGTTTTCTTCTGACACCATTAAACCTTATTCCTCCTGCATACTCGGTGGTACTAACCAAAGCGTTTGACCAGCAATAATAGCGCCAGTATTTTCTAGGTTATTCCACTCTTGCAGTGTCGTCATTCTGATATTGTACAATAGAGAAATACGATATAAGTTTTCACCTTCTTTTACTACATGGAATTTATCACTTTGCGCAGATAATTCAGCATTTATCTTTTTATCATCAGCTCTCACTTGCGCAGTCGTAGTTTGTTCGTCGTCAGAGGCTGCGCTCTGCTCTTCTGTAATGCCTTTATCGGATGTCGTTGGTTCAGCTTCCCCGTTGCTCAATGCTTGCTGAGCTGATAATGCTTCGCTTTGTTCACTAATAGATTGTTTCGACGTCTGCTCAGAGGAAGAGGATTTGACCGTTTTAACCACCCTGCTTTGCATGCTATCACGCTTAGCTATATAGCGCTTTGTCAGCTCGCTTTCGGGAAACAGAGATACCATCATTTCACCATATCCCGTCGCCTTTTCCACATCACCTTTGCCCTTCGCTATTTCATACGCTAACCACAAAGAGTCTGGCGTAACTTTGGCAACACGCTCGTATTTTCGTAACGTAGATTCAGCCAGTTCCCATTGCTCTGAAACCGTGTAAAGTTCACTGAGTAAGAACAGGCTCTTGCCCCTGGCAGGCTGATGTTTTAATGCGTCTTGAAAATAGTCGATTGCTTCATCTAGCTTACCTTGGCTTTGCGCGCACAACGCTAAGTTTTCATATGTTTGTGCCGCGTTTGCGTAGAGACGATTATTTATAGCATCAAAGAAGTAGGCTTTGGCTTTTTCGTACTCGCCGTTTTGGCACTTAAACGCGCCATAACTATTGGCAATATCGCCATTGTCAGGCGCAAGGTCGATAGCAGTTTCATAGTACTCTTCTGCTCGAAGGTTATCTCCGACCAGCTGATAATAATACGCCATCGCGTACTGTACATCTGCAGAGCGTGGGTTGAACGCAAGCGCCTTATCAAGGTTCTTTTTAGCTTGGGTGTAATTGTTATTTTGTAGATAGGTAAGACCAAGTGACATACGTGTTTTGGCGGCTTCTTCGTGATCGAAGTTACCGCCATACAACCCTGATTGGCTATTACTGACACAGCCAGAAGTGAAAATAATCGCGCTTAAAAAACCAATTTTAAGTGAAGTTCGCAATCCCGCAACCATAGTCTTACCCTAATATCTTAATGATTATTGGGCCATTTTTACTGAAATTGCTTCGCCCTTCACCTGTTTTTTTAACATTCTTTTCGTTCTGTCTACCACATCACCCACTAATTGACCGCATGCTGCGTCGATATCATCACCTCGCGTTTTACGCACAACGGTTGTAAACCCATATTCCATAAGCACTTTTGCGAATCTATCAATACGCGAATTGCTTGAACATGTATAAGGCGAACCCGGGTAAGGGTTAAATGGTATTAAGTTTATTTTACTAGGTGTGTCTTTCAATACCTTTGCCAACTGGTGCGCTTGTTCAGTGCTGTCATTGATGTTTGAAAGCATAACGTATTCTACCGTCACACGGCCTTGGTTCGCTTTAGATTTGGCCAGATAACGACGTACGCCTGCTAAGAAGGCTTCGATATTGTACTTCTTATTGATAGGCACGATTTCGTTGCGCAACTCATCGGTGGGTGCGTGTAATGAAATAGCTAACGCTACGTCTATTTGGTCACCCAACATATCTAGCGCTGGAACCACGCCCGATGTACTTAGCGTAACGCGGCGCTTAGACAGACCGAAACCAAAATCGTCCAACATAATATCCATTGCTGGTACAACGTTTTTAAGGTTAAGCAGTGGCTCACCCATACCCATCATTACTACGTTAGTGATAGGGCGTTTGCTTGAGTCTTTTGAAAGACCAAGGAAAGTAGCTACACGCCATACCTGACCAATAATTTCACTTACACTTAGATTACGATTGAACCCCTGCTGCGCCGTTGAACAGAAAGTACACTCTAGCGCGCAACCTACCTGTGATGACACGCAAAGCGTTGCACGGTCAGTTTCTGGGATCCAAACAGATTCAACTTCCTGACCACCTTCAAGGGTAAGTGCAAACTTAATCGTGCCGTCGCTCGCTTCTTGAAAGTATGCAATTTCAGGCGCTTTAATTTCGCAATTTTCAATGAGCATCGCGCGAAGGTTTTTATTGAGGTTACTCATTTCCTCGAAATCGCTGATACCGTGCTGGTAAATCCATTTCATCACCTGATCGGCACGAAACGGTTTCTCGCCCATTTCTTTGAAGAAATTGCGCAAGCCTTCGCGATTTAAGTTTAATAAGTTAGTTTTTGCCATGAATAAGATGACCCTTTTACCTTCGAGGGATGCCCCTCTTACTACTGAATACGGTGTAAAAACCAGCAATTCGACTATGTCTTGAGCGACATTTAAGAAAAAGAAAAACGCTGATTAAAATTTGCGCGGATTTTACCACAGATGAGATTTGAGAAAAAGCCGATTTAACGCAGAGAAACGTTAAGTTTGGCGATGCGCGAGAAGCGTGGTTTAGCTTGCCTAAATGAGCGCCGAGCAAAGC
>NZ_CACSIH010000226.1:0-254 GCF_902705805.1 Alteromonas alvinellae
CTTAGCGTTAGGCGTCATTTACTTACAGCACTAAAAAGTGGGTTCAACCGTGACATTCCAGCATCAAGGTTGTTTCTCTAGGCTGTCTTTACGGCTTACTTTTTTCGGTTGTTTCAACGGCTTTAGCAACGCGCTTTTCATCAACATCGCAACGCCAACATTCAACATCACCAGCTTTCTAAACTCGCTCTTTTATCCACCAATGCCGTTAACATCTGGCTTTTCGCACAGGGTTGTTTTATCTTAAATTCAAT
>NZ_CACSIH010000227.1:0-27311 GCF_902705805.1 Alteromonas alvinellae
GGTGATCGGAATGGGCCGGAACATGCAGCTGCCTCTAGTTTTTGCAACGCAAATTTAAATATTAATAAAGATGCCGTCACTATTACTCCTAGTTTAAGAGCCTATTTGTTTGAGTGGGTACTGCAAATTTTTTGTTGGGCATGCTGCATATTTATGTCGGTTAAAGTTTGGCAGTTGGAGCCAAACCTTGATTCGAAAACCGAATTCGTTGTTGTCGTGCTTACATTGGGGGGCTCTTTAGTTTAGGAACGGCCTTTATATGCAGAAAAAGCAGAAGAAAATTCTATTTTGACCTAAACGAAAAAGCGCTGAATGTCGGCAGTTCGCATAGTCCGAAAACTAAAGTTGGTTTTGATTCGTTTGAAAAGCTTCTGTTAGTTACGCATCGAATATATACATCTAGTGGGTCACTTACTTGTCACGAGCTAAGCGTTTTAACTAATAACCAAAAACGAATCGCGTTAATTTATCACGGTGATTATTACGCAATACAAAACGATTCAGATATACTCGCGAAAATACTGGGATTAGAAGTGGATAATTTAGAGACTTGATGCTGCTATTCATTATTTTTGAACTTACTGAAAGACAATCTACAGCACCTCTGACACGAAGCAGCGCCAATTAATGCATATGCGTGTAATTGGCGCTTTTATCAAAAGCGACTTCTAGCTATATTCAGTGCTTTTACTCGTCGTTTTTAGCGGTTTCAGATGAACTCGATGTACTTTTAGTCGTACTTTGGGCCGGTGTAGTTTTGTTACTCGCCGTTGTTTTACGTGCTGTGCTCTTAGCTGCAGTTGACTTCGCTGCAGTACGCTTACCAGCTGTTCCAGTAGACGCTTTTTTAGTTGTGCTCGTCGATGTCGTCGCAGGCTTTGCCGAACTCGTTTTGCGAGTGCGTGTAGTTGAAGAAGAGGCACTGGACGACTTAGCCGGAGTACTTTTAGTTGCTTTTTTCTCAGGTGCAGCTGCCTTGCTCGAAGTGCTTGCCGCATCTACTTTTTTAGCCGCTTCTTTCGCAGCTAATAGCGCTACCTGTTCAACGAGCAAGTCCACTTTTGCACTCAGCATTTCGAGCTGTTGCTCTTTCTGTTGACGTTTTTGGCCGCCAGACAAGGCCGAAAATAATGGCGTTGATGCCACCAGCTTTTGTGCAGTATCGACTAAAGCGAAAGGATTAAGCGAACGTCTGAGTTCACTCTCCACCTCCAGGCCTTTAACCTGCATAGCATTAATAGTCTCTTGGGTGTCATCAATTTTCTGGCTGACCACACCTGCGGCTTGTTCAAGCTTTGCAGACAATAGGTCTGAGCCGGCAAAGAGCCATCCAAACAAGGGGGATGATTTTAATGGTGAAGCGTTGGTACCGTTTAACGTTGTCAATTCTCTTTCGACAACAGGCACAGCTTCTGGATTAGGGATATTTTTGTTGCTCATAACGCCTCCAATATGGAGATTTGTAAGCATGGCAATGTAGGAAATGTTCGAAGCTTAGCTAAAACACTTTGTTTAAAAGCGTCCTTGAGCGCTCGGCTTTCATTGCCACTCAATTGCAATTTATTCTAATACCCTTCTATAGCGAAGTAGCATATAGAAATTGCACATAGGGCACCGCAAGCGGTGCCCAAAAGAACCTATGCTTTACTTGCTTGCAGCTAGTTTTGCAACGGCTTCAGTCAAAGCGTCGATTTTTGCTGAAAGCTCTTCGATGCGCTGATCTGCAGGTTCAGAATCTAAACCAAGCTTTTTACGAACGTCAGCTACACGGTTTTCCACATCGTTAGTGGTAGATTTAAACTTGCTTTTCGCGTCGTCTTCTAAAGTTTCGCCTTTAGTCACAAGCTCGTCGAACATTTTGCTCGCTTCTTCGCTTAACTTCTCGTAACGCCCCTGCGCTTCCTCAACGCTTTTACCATAAGCGCCTAGGCCTGCTAACCAAATTTTACGCGCCATTTCTTCGGCTTCGTTAATTTTGCCTTTGATTGTATCAGTAGTAGTCATGTTCAGCTCCTATGAATGCTAAATTTGAGTGTGTTTCAACACCATGATTAAACTTTACGCTTAACAATTAGAATCCGCATACTAAAAACGTAAAAAAATAAAAAAGCCCAAAAAGCGTGTGCTTATTTGGGCTTAAATATTAAAACGCTTCTTTTTGAAAAGTGAATCAACGCAACAAGTAACTGATGTCACCTTCCTCTAGAGAACGCGGCTTCTTACAGCGGTACACCTGCTAGATGCAAAACAAAGGCATATTCTAGAGCCGTTGATTCAAAACGCTTGAAGCGTCCTGACGCGCCGCCGTGTCCTGCTTCCATGTCGGTCTTAAACAGGAGTAAGTTATTGTCTGTTTTATACTCTCTAAGCTTCGCTACCCACTTCATAGGCTCAAAGTATTGCACTTGCGAATCATGCAACCCTGTGGTCACTAGCATGTGCGGATAATCTTTAGCTTCTACTTGATCGTAAGGCGAGTAAGACAGCATGTAGTCAAACTCATCTTTATTGGCTGGGTTGCCCCATTCAGTATACTCACCTGTGGTCAATGGAATAGTCTCATCGCTCATAGTGGTAACCACGTCAACAAACGGCACGTGGGCGCTCACTCCTTTGTAAAGCTCAGGGGCCATATTTACAACCGCCCCCATTAACAAACCACCAGCGCTTCCACCCATTGCAAATACTCGATTTTCATCAGCATACTGCTGAGCAACTAAGCCTTTTGATACATCTATAAAGTCGGTAAATGTATTCATTTTATGATGCATTTTGCCGCTCTCATACCATTCACGTCCCAACATTTGCCCACCGCGAATGTGTGCAATGGCGACCACAAAACCTCTGTCTATGAGTGAAAGCCAGCTGCTCCTAAATGTAGGGTCGAAAGTTGCACCATATGAGCCGTAAGCATATTGATATAGTGGATTCGTGCCGTCTTTTTTGAACTTATCTTTTCGATAAACCAAGGACACTGGAACCATAGCGCCATCGCGCGCTTTAATCATCACGCGCTCAGACGCGTAAGCTGAGGAATCAAAGGTCTCAGATACGCGTGTTTGCTTCATGACTTCACTTTCAAGCGTATCTAAATTGATATCAATAATAGAGCCTGGCGTAGTCAACGAGCTGTAATAGATCCTAAGCTTATTAGTATCCATTTCAGGGTTGGCATTGAAGTACGCACCGTAAATTGGGTCTTGAGTTGGAATAATCTTTTCTTTATTTGAAGTAAGGTTATGCACAACCATGCGCAGCATGCCGTTTTCTTTTTCTTTCACAACCAGATGGTTTTCCATCACTTCAATACTTTGAAGAAAGACCTCTGGACGATGTGGCACTACTTCCTGCCACTTTGACACGTCAGCAGTAGCGTTCAGTGGCGCCTTCATCACTTTGAAGTTTTTTGCATCAATGTTGGTTAGAACGTAATAACCGTCACTTGCTTTCGCTACGCTATATTCCTGCCCTTCCTTAATAGGTAAGAAAACTTCTGAATCAGACGTGGGGTTATCTGCATCAATCAAAGTCACGCCTGTTTTGTCAGTGTTAGAATGATGAATATAAATAACGCTGTCGTCTTTGCTTTTACTAATGTAGCTATAAAACGTCGGGTCGCTTTCTTCGTAAACTAATACATCGCTTTCTTGTGAAGTACCCAGCTTGTGTCGATACACTTGATAACCTAAAAGGGTTTGAGGGTCTTTTTTCACATAGAATAAATGTTCATTGTCATTCGCCCATACAGCCCTACCTGACGTGCCCTCTAGCACATCGTTTAGCTTTTCGTCGCTTTCCAGGTTTTTCACATATACGGTATAAATGCGACGACTAAGTGTGTCTTCTGAGTACGCCATGAGCATATTATTACTGCTAACCGCGTAGCTACCAATGCTGAAATAATCATGCCCTTCAGACATAACATTCGCATCGAGCAACACTTGCGGCTCTGCATCTAGCGAGGGCTTTCTCAAATAAACAGGATACTCATTTTCCCCAGAGTAACGGGTGTAGTACCAGTAGCCGTTATCAAACACAGGTACTGTAGAGTCGTCCTTCTCAATACGAGAAACCAGCTCTTCATAAAGCGCCTCTCGGGTCTCTTTAAGCGGAGCTAGTACTGTATCTACGTATCTATTCTCCTGTTCTAAGTGCGCCAATATCTCTGTATCGGTGCGCGAATCATCGCGCATCCAATAATAATTGTCGTTTCTAGTAACGCCATGGGCCGACATTTCGTAAGGCACTTTTTTCGCTACTGGTGCATTTACATTCGTATTTAACATGACTGCTCGTACTGTTTTATCTACTTTTTGTTCTAGGCTGTCCGATTTGTTCTCAACACCACAGCCCGACATCAGCCCACCTGCGGTAAGTACTATCCATAGATATTTCATTATTTTTCCTTTTTAACACTTTTGGAATCACTGCACATTTCGCATTTTTAAAAGACGTAATTCTGTTAAAAATATTTTCAAAATTGTGTGACGAAACGCGCAGCATAATTATATTGAGTATATATAAATGCAACTTAGGTTCTAGCATTATCGGCTTGTCGTTAATCGCTAGTGACCATATTAAATGTTACAAAATACACAAGCTCTCGTCAGAGATGAACAAAAAGCTGCGCACACAAAAACGCCGCCTATCTCAAGAGAAACAGGCGGCGTATATACTATTTTTATCATTTGTCTTGTGGCAGCGCGTCTACCAAGCTTGTAGCATCAGTCAACTAGGTCTTTAGGCATTTCATCGCGAATAGCCTGCCACACCTTGCCACTTTCAATACCGTAGTTTCTAACTACCACTGGAACTCTGTCGTACTCACCCTTCTCTGCCACTTCAAGCAAATCGGCGTAATACTTGATCGCAATATCTCGGGCCGGCTGATGTGAGAAAAAATAACCGCCGATTCGCGAATAAAGTCCGCGGAAACCGTTCATCATTAAGACAAATACGTTATTGTTTGAGGCAAGCGCTAGATCGTGAGTCATTTGATAATCAAATTGAGCAAACGCCAAGCCTTCTTGATCTACATTTTTGTACCTAGCAATGATATCTGCAGACGCTTGAGGATTGTTACGAATGGCGCCTCGGATGAAAACTGCACTTAAATTCGTGCGAGCAGCAAGCAGATTATCGACCAATTCCGGAATGCCTTCTTGGTCCAAGCGAGCAAGCGTCTCGAGAATGTTAAGACCGCAGGTTTCCCAGAAATTATTTACCTTAGTTGGCTTTCCGTGCTGAATGGTCAACCAGCCATCACGAGCTAAACGTTGTAGCACTTCTCTTAACGTAGTTCGCGTTACACCAATTAACTCAGAAAGCTCTCTTTCTGCAGGCAAAATGGTGCCAGGTGGAAATCGTCCACTCCAAATAGATTCAACAATGTATTCTTCGGCGAATCCAGCTGGACTCTGTGCCTTATAAATCATAACTAATCGCCTGCACGTTATTGTTATTTTGCAACTGATTGTACCAGATGCTGTTTTATTATCACAATGAATTATGCCTCGTCCACTAAAGCTTTTAACAACTTGTTAAAATTAAAGTGTTATTTCAAACACCATTAAATGTCTGCTGCTCATTTTGTGTGCGAAATATTACGCATTGCCAATTTCAATGATAACTATGGTTAAAAAAGTGATAAATATTCAGTGACTTTCACATGGTGGGGTCTGTGAATTGCTTTCTCAAGACGTTAATATCATGTACGCTTAATTTCCGACTATAATGACAGCAGCAAAACCGCGGTAAGGCGAATTATATCGCGCAAAGCCAGCAGTTTATGTATGCAATAACCGGAACTACACAGTATAAAGATGCGCAAAAATGCGTGCTTTGTTGTAAAAGGAACAGGAACTCATGCAAACCTCAATGATCGCGGCGATCTATAAGAATTTCCTGGGACATGCGCCCGACTGGTATAAAAAAACCATCATTGCCTTTCTCATTGTTAACCCCTTCATCTTTATGGTGGACCCATATGTTGCTGGCTGGACGCTTGTAATCCAATTTATATTTACCTTGGCAATGGCGCTGAAGTGTTATCCACTTCAACCAGGCGGCCTACTGCTTATTGAAGCCATGTTCATTGGAATGACGTCTCCTGGTCACATGATGCACGAGATTGAAGTGAATTTAGAAGTACTCTTACTTCTAGTATTCATGGTAGCGGGCATCTACTTTATGAAAGACCTGCTGATGTACTTATTTACCAAGTTGGTGATAAAGGTTCGAAACAAGTTGGTGCTTTCTCTTTCTTTTATTTTTGCATCTGCGTTTCTATCGGCGTTTCTCGACGCATTAACGGTTGTTGCAGTAATAATCAGTGTAGGTCTGGGCTTTTACTCTATCTATCACAAAGTAGCGTCGGGCAAGGAGTTTCATTCTGATCACGACCACACTAGCGACGACGAGTTGGGAAGCCACGACTTAGAAGACTTCAGAGCTTTCCTACGCAACCTTATGATGCACTCAGCCGTAGGTACTGCCCTTGGTGGTGTTATGACCATGGTAGGCGAACCACAGAACCTGATTATTGCAGACAAGGCAGGCTGGGACTTCGTTGAATTTTTCATCCGTATGGCACCTGTTACTATCCCAGTATTCGTATTTGGACTACTTACCACCGTAATTCTGGAAAAAACCGGTATGTTTTCATACGGCGCAAAATTACCTGCAGCGGTAAGACAGATTTTGGTCGACTATAACGACCATATGGACAAGGGCCGCAGTAAGCGTGAAACCGCTAAGCTGGTAGTACAAGCACTAATAGGTGTTTGGTTAATCATTGGCCTTGCTACGCATATGGCGTCAGTGGGTCTTATCGGTCTGTCTGTTATTGTACTTGCTACTTCAATGAGCGGTGTTATCGAAGAGCACGCACTTGGTAAAGCGTTCGAAGAAGCACTGCCATTTACCGCACTACTTTGCGTATTCTTTGGCGTAGTAGCCGTTATCATTGACCAGGGCCTTTTCCAGCCGGTAATCCATTGGGTACTATCGTTTGAAGGCGAAACGCAAATGGTTATGTTCTATCTTGCTAACGGTGTGCTTTCGATGGTGAGTGACAACGTGTTTGTGGGCTCTGTTTATATCACTGAAGTCACAGCGGCTCTACAGGCCGGTCAAATCACACGTGACCAGTACGATATGCTTGCTGTAGCAATCAATACGGGAACCAACTTACCAAGTGTGGCAACACCAAACGGTCAAGCTGCTTTCCTATTCTTGCTGACCTCAGCCATCGCGCCACTGCTTCGTTTGTCGTACGGCCGTATGGTTATGATGGCATTGCCATATACCATCGTGCTGACCATCGTTGGTTTGTTAGCAACATACATTGGACTTGCTGATGCTACTCAGGTGCTTTACGACATGCACCTCATTGAACACCACACCGCTGCTGAAGCGGGTGCTCAAGCGGTAGGCCACTAATCTATGCGCGGAATCATTCACAGCATTAGCCAATGGGCAGAGCACAAGTCTTCATGGCTTGTGCTTTTCGCCACGTCATTGGCATTAGAAATTGCTGCGCTTTACTTTCAGTACGGCATGGGGTTAAAACCCTGCATTATGTGCATCTATCAGCGAACCGCCATGTACGGAATTGTGTTGTCAGCACTTATTGTCGTTATTAAAAACAACGGCTTTACACGCATGCTTGGCTTCGCTGGTTGGGCTGTATCTGCAGGATGGGGCTTCTTAATTGCCAAAGAGCACGTAGGCATTCTCAATGCCGCGAACCCATTTTTTGCCAGCTGTGAAATAGTGCCAAACTTTCCTTCGTGGTTACAACTTCACGAGTGGCTACCCGCTGTATTTGCCGCTGAAGGTGACTGTTTAGAAGATTCGTGGCAATTTTTGTCTATGGGAATGGCTGAGTGGATGCAAATTATTTTTGCTGCCTACTTTGCTGTATTCGCTATTGTGTTTGCATGTCGATTATTGGATAAGAAACCCTTTTGATCGACTTATCCATTCTACCGTCACGCCTACCTCCAATACATACGGAACAAGGCCCCATTTCCATTCAGCGCATTGCGGAGAAACACTGCTATGCGCTTTGTGAGGCTGGGCAACAGTCTATCCATCACGTAAAACCTTGGTTTGGTTCAGCGGTTTGCCCTGTTACACCAGCACTGTCCAAGCAGTGCATCGCCAACATGGAAAAGGCCCGAGATACAGGCTATGGACTTACCTACTTGCTAATGCACGAGGAAAAGTGCTTAGGTATGGGCATTATCAATCATATTCATCACACGCACCTTACCGCTAATCTTGGCTACTGGCTCAGACCAGACGCATGCGGAAAAGGTTTAGCTACCGCGATTTGTGAAGCCTTGAAGAAGCTTGCGTTCTCTCAAATGAATTTGCATAGATTGGAATGCTTTATAGAGCCTAACAACAAGGCAAGTATACGTGTAGCAGAGCGAATTGGTGGTACAAAAGAAGGGCTTTGTCGCAAACGCGTATTTGGCAGAGACGCGCTTCTTTACGCCCTCATTAATGAAAGCTAGGCGGCCTAAAATATTGTCATTTTAAGCGGCTATTTTTATGTTTAGAATGTGTACATCAACGCCGTATATGCATACATAGCATCGTCTGGATATGCACCACTGTCTAATGCATCACCTTTCGCTAGATAAGCTCCACCCAACTCTAATCGTAGCGGTTTAAACGCTTGATATCGCCAACGGAATTCGAGTTGATGCCCTAAGAAGTCTTCATCACCACTTGCTACTTTTTGAAGCCACAGCGCTTTGTAACCAATCATAATGTTATGCAAACCATCGAGCTTAGTCACACTTCTTAATCCGGGAGCTAATATATTGCTGCGAGGAAACGTTTGATATACATCAGTAGGGCCGTAGTCGAAGCGTCGAAGTCCATACAATGAATCAAAGGCATGTATGGTATCATCGGTGGTATCATTATCACCGCTTGCTGCGTCAATTTCGCCTCTCAAAAATGTATTTTCGCTTATTTGCTTTCCTAAATGGCTATGTATCATCCACGCTTTAACGTCTCTATCGGTTATATCTGCTGAAGAAGTAGATTGACGCGCATGACCCGTTTGCCCTATTGCCTCAATATTGTATTTCCATCCCTCTGAAAATTCTCTAGTATGATCTACAGAGAAAGTAAACAAATCTCTGTTTTTAGTATTAAGATCGGCAGAATCTGATTCTTTGAGCCAATAGCTTTGAACTTTCCACGCTTTGTCTGACGACTCTGCGTAGATACCAAAGAACTTTCTATTACTGAAACTTTTGTCGAACGCGCGTTTATTATCATCTATTGACGCCGTATCTACAGGAAAACGCGATACTGGCAACAAATAAAAACTTCTGACACTCCAGTCGTTCCAGTGAGAATCGATTACCGCTCCTTCAAAGCTACTTGTTGCATTACGGAATCGCGTACGTGCCATTAAACGGCGGCTTCCATGATCGAGGGTAACTCGACCTACGGTTACGCTATCAATATGTTCACTTACGCCTTTATATGAAAGGTAAAATTGCACAGGTTCAAGCGTGTTAACCTGTGAAGACTTTAGCGTTGGATCGTTATCATCTAGATAAGCGCGTGAATCTTCTATCTCAACAGCGGCTTCCCAATTGCCGTACTTTGCTTCACCTTTAAATCTCATTCGCGTTGAAATACGCTCGTTGGTTTTTGAACGTACATCTTCTGTTGTAGGAAAGATTGGATTATTCAAGGTTTCGTAACGCACCCTTACCGACCCGCTGTAATCAAATTCGAATTCCTTTGCGTCGATGCTGAGTGGAGCGACTGCCATTGCAGACGACAAAAATAAGACATTGGTTGCAAGTGTCTTCATCTGAAACCTTACTTAATCTAAATAGTAAAAAGTGAGCGGAGTATAAAGTAGTCTCTTGGATTACACTCTTGTCCTTTTGTATAAAAAGCGGGATGTAGCCCGATGAACACTGTGGGAGATTACACCTAACATAAAGTCTAATCGATTTAGCTATGATAACCATCTAGCATATTAAGCATGAATAAACTTTGGGATTGCTCGCGTTGTTTAGCAGTTCTTTTTCCTCATCTACAATGGTCTACATGCTAAACTTTGACAATTTAACAATACGCAAAAAGCTCGCAGTACCTACCAGTTTTGTTGCACTTCTCCTTTTAATTGTTAGCTTTTTGAGCATTACAAATGCTAGATTCCTATCCAGTAATACAGACACATTATCCTCAGTGTTTAGCCAATCGATAAGCGCCGCGTTGAATGCTGATAGGGATCTTTATCAGGCTCATTCGGCGATATTGGACATCATGCTCGCAGCACAGCTTAACCAAAAGGACCTAATTCCAGCCTTAACTAAAGATTATGAAGAGAATGTCCAGCAAGCCAAAGACCGCATGGAAAAAGTGCTCACCCTTACAAAAGAATATCCAGAAGTAAGCGCGGAAGCGTCATCTTATAAACAAGACTTTGAGCGGTGGACAAATCTAAATACAAAAATTTTTGAATTAGTTCGCTCTGGAGATGTGCGTAAGGGAGCCATTGAATACCACAATAATGGCATGCCTGTTTTCGAAGCGTTGAGAAAAAATTTCGATCGCGTTGGAGAATCAGTCAAACAGCTCTCAGACAAAACCGCACAGACCAGTCTAAGCTCCAGTGATAGCCAAACGCTTTACCTTCTCGTTGCATTAGCACTTGCAGTCATTGCGTGTGTATTGACCATCGTCATGGGGCCAAGACTCATTACAAAGCGCATCGATACGTTAAAATATATGCTGGACTCGATAAGCCAAGGCGAAGGTGACCTTACACAGAGAATTAAAACAAATGGGCGTGATGAAATAACAGACGTTGCCCACTCGTTTAATGGCTTGATGGACAATTTACAGCGTCTAATATCGTTTATTAAAAGTGATGTTACATCGCTTGCACAAGCAGAAAGAGAGATGAACGCTTCTTCTAGCGCTGTAGCGCAAATCTCAACACAGCAGAAATGCAACCTTGATCAAATTGCAACGGCAGTAAATCAGCTAAGCCATGCCCTACGAGAAGTTGCAGATAACACACAAATCGCGTCTACTGACACTCAAACAGCAAACAATGATGCTGAAAATAGTAAAAGTGCCGTAACGCTGTCCACAGACAGCATCGCGAAAACAAACGATGCGATACGTCAAGCAAGTAATGTAATACAGAAACTGGAAAAAGAAACAAAAGAAATTTCTTCTCTGCTCAGCGTCATTAGCGGCATCTCAGAACAGACTAACTTGCTTGCATTAAATGCCGCAATTGAAGCGGCTAGAGCGGGTGAGCAAGGGCGTGGGTTTGCTGTCGTAGCGGATGAAGTGAGATCACTGGCCAACCGCTCTCAACAAGCAACAACAGATATTAACGAAATGCTTTCTAATCTTAACAAGGGGGTAGAAGAAGCAGTAACTGCAATCGAAGCAGGTTCATCGCAAATGGAAGAGGTTGTCGAGATTTCTGCAACGCTTAAAAAACAACTAGATACTGTGTCTAATTCAGTGATAAGTGCGAACGATCGCATCTACCAAATCGCTGCTGCTACCGAAGAGCAAAGTCAAGTCGTCGACAATCTTAACGACAATATTTCTTCTCTCAATACGCTAAGCCAACAAGTTATGGGCACTATTGAGGAATCTGGAAACGCTAGCGATAAAGTAAGCGATGCAACAAGGCACATAGCTAAAAATATCGGTCGCTTCAACGTTTAAAAAGAGAGCAACAAATTAAAGCATGCTGTCGTGGCATGCTTTAATCAATATCCTCCAGCGGCCAAATGGCTATATAGTCTTCAAAATTATTTAAATCCACGTCGGTTTCAAAGACAGTTTTATTCCGTACCGACATACCTTTCGCATGCATCACGTGTTTCTTCCCCTTGTTTAACAATGGGTGCCACGACGGTATGCCCCTTCCCTCATAAAGGCGACGATAGGTGCAGCTATTTGGCATAAAAAAGATATCCTTCAGATTCTCTTTTGTCAGCTTCACGCAATCAGGCACCAGCTCTGTGCGCCTTTCATATTGGGTACATTCACATTTTTTTGTGTTCAAGTACGTACACACAATATTGGTATAGTGAATCTTCTCATTATCGTTAATGTGGTCGGTCACTTCGTATTCTTCTACCGCGTCATCATCGATAAATTTTTGCAGACAACATTTACCACATCCATCACAAAGTGATTCCCATTCCTTTTGGGTCATCTCCTCTAAAGATTTGGTTTCCCAAAACGCTGCCGTCATTCTGCTATTACCTCAGTTTCCACGGTTAAATGATTGTCTAGCGTTGCAACAATCGTATCTTGCGAACAAAGCTTACCTACCCCTTTGGGCGTGCCTGTAAGAATCACGTCACCACTGTCTAACGTAAATATAGATGACATATGGGCGATAAGTGGGATGATTTTGTGCAGCATCAGCTCGGTATGTCCCTGCTGTCTAACCACCCCGTTTATGGTTAAGGTAAAACGCAGGTCTTCCAAGTTTTCTATTTCACTTAACGGCACAAAGCCTGACAGCGGTGCACTGTTGTCAAAAGACTTCGCTCTTTCCCAAGGCTGGCCTTGCTTCTTAAGCTCGGCTTGAACCTCGCGAAGGGTTAAATCGAGACCAAGTCCAATACCCCATATCGCGGCTTTTACGTCATCTACACTCGCATTCTTCAATGATGATTTTAGCAGCACAGCGACTTCAAGCTCGTTGTGACACTCGCCTTTGTCGGTAGGAATGGCAATAGGCTTCTGCATATAACATAAGGCAGCCTTTGGCTTCATAAACAGCAAGGGTGCTTCAGATACGGTAGAATTCATTTCTTGAATGTGGTCGAGGTAATTTCTACCTATACACACTACTTTACTAACGGGTAGTGATATTTCATTGCCTTGAGAATCGATGTGACGATAAGCCATTAGTAACCTCGTTTTATCCGCTCTGATAAATACCCAACCGAAACGCCAAAGTATGACGAGCGGTTCCACTTCATCAGTGTGTGAAAATTGTTATACACCAAGTAAATTCGGCCTTGCTCACCATCTGGCATAATAAGCGATGCACTGATTTCTGCATTGGGGAGTTCATTTCCGTTGTAGCGCTTGACGCCATTCTGCTGCCAAAAGGCCAACGGCTTCATGTTAGATTTCGCTAACCCTGAAAAAGGTACTGGTTTGGTTAGTACTACTTGGCGTCCCCACGTCCCTTCACTATCCCAACCTTCAGACGATAGGTAGTTAGCGATTGACGCAAAGACGTCTGCCTTGGTTCCCCAAATATCCTTTCTGCCGTCGTCGTCGTAGTCCACTGCGTAATTTAGAAAAGATATGGGCATAAACTGTGTTTGTCCCATCGCACCGGCCCAAGAGCCTTTAAGCGCCTCTACAGAGATATGTCCTTCTTCTAGGATCTGAAGTGCCGCAAAAAAATTATCTTTAAACAGCTTTTCTCGTCGCCCTTCATACGCCAAAGATGCCAGTGCAGACAGCACGCTAAAGTTGCCCTGAATTTTACCAAAGTTAGACTCGTTACCCCACAGTGCAACAATAAAGCGGGCCTGAACCCCATATTTTTGAGCAATTTCATCAAGCAGCACTTTGTGTTCATTGTACTGCTCAACCGCCTGCTTCACTTTCCAGTCGGGTACTCGCGTTGCTAGATAATCATCTAACGTAATTTTTTTCTCTGGCTGGCTTTTGTCAGACTTGACGACCGTGGGCCTGAAAGTAATGTCAGCAAACGCCAAATCTAACTTAGTCTTATCTATGCCCTTTTCGGCCGCTTCTTTTTTCAGTTGAGCAACGTAGCTTTTGAAGCCCGTCTCGCTAAGCTCACTGTCATTACTTGGTTGATTTTCGGCATGAACTGTCAGTGAAAAGCTTAAGGTTATACTCGATAAAACTAGGGCAATATTGCGCAGTTGAGGAAATAAGCTACGATTTTTGCGCTTAGCTATAAAGGTAATTCGGCTAACTAAGCGGTTTAGAGTCTTTAATAACATGGATATTTAAAACTTCTTATCGGGCGTTTTTGAAAGCCCAAGAGATTCACGGTGTTGCTCTAGCAAATTATCTTCTTTTGGCGGCATTTGAAGGTAAAAGCCTTTTTCATTAAGCTCGTCGATAAGCTTTTGCTTGTCAACCAGGCCAAGTTTCTCGCGCTTTTCTAGGGCGATGATAGTCACTAGCTCTGGGCGACCAAACTTCGCCATAAGCGGCTCTGGCACGTCTTCAAAATGGTCTTTCTTTGGCACGTACAAATACATGCCGTCTTTCTTTCGCGTTTTATAAACTGCGCATAACATAGAATTTTTACTCTTTCTTAATTCATTTGTTTAGTTCTTTTGGAGTCACTATGCAGATTTAATTGGCCAGAGAGCATACACCTCTTGCCAATACTGCTCACCCATATTGCTTTTAAAGCACTATTGAGCCGGAGCGTCGCCAAGTAAGCGAGTTACGTGAGAGCGAAACAATGGCTCTCTCCACGTCGACAGTACATCGGGCATTAGTCCCTGCACGCGGGTCTCATCAACCGAAAACCAGTACCATTTTAACAGTTGATTCAGCTGCTTTTTAGAGGCAATAACCTCACTATTTACAGCATTGTCTTTCGCTATCTGGTCGCTGATAACTTTAAGCTCGGCCAGCGTTTTTTTGTACTTGGCGATATCAATTAACCGCAGCACAACCGGAAGCCTGAGCTTTTCTGGTGTTTGCGCGTACTTTGCTCTCGCCTCTTCAATTAGCGTGATGATGGTGTCGCCGTAGCGGCGTACCGACTGATGATTCACGCCGTTAATACGCGAAAGGCCAGATTTACTATCGATAAGCCGCTGCGCCGCTTCAAACAAATGCCCTTCTTTGAATACAAAGTTTAGGGCCAGATCTTTTTTTCGTGCGGTATTCAAACGCCATGCCGCTAGTGCCTGTAATACAGTGAGCTGCTCGCTGTTCAATCGCCAGTTATTCTTAATGCTTAAGTACGCAAAATCTTCAGGCATTTGAGCGCGCTTTTTATCAACTAACAAAGCGATCTCTTGGTAAATCCAGTGCACTTTCCCCGCCTCTTGTACTTTACTGGCTAACTGTTGGTAGCAAGGCAGTAAATACAGCACATCATTCGCTGCGTAGCTCAGCTGCGCTTCACGTAGAGGTCTGGCTAACCAATCGGTTCGCGACTCCCCTTTGTCCAAACTGATATCACACAGCAACTCTACAAGCTTTGCATAGCCAAGTGACGGTCCCATGTCCAAAATACTTCCCGCAAGCTGCGTGTCGAACACGGGCGTTGGAACGGTATCAAAGGCAGTAAGAAAAGCCTCTATGTCCTCAGAACACGAGTGCAGTACTTTTACGACTTCGGTATTCTCCATGAGATCGATAAACGGCTGCATATTGTCTATGGCAAGCGGATCGATGAGTACCAGCTGATGGCCATCGTACAGCTGTATTAGGCCTAGATGCGGAGTAAGGGTTTTCGTTCTTACGAATTCGGTGTCTAAGGCTACCGCCTCTTGACGCTGTGCGGCAGTGCACACTTTTTCGAGTTGTTCAGATGTTGTAATTAATTGATATTGCATATTTTTGCACAGTAATAAAAAAGCCGGCTTACGCCGGCTTTCACAAAACTATTTCAACGAAATTAGTCTCGAAGCTCCCGACGCAGTATTTTACCTACATTGGTTTTTGGTAAGTCGTCTTTGAAAACAACTTGCTTAGGCACTTTGTAACCCGTTAAGTGATTACGGCAATGCGCGATAACGTCTTTTTCAGTAAGTGAGTCGCTATTTCGAACTACGAATAATTTCACAACTTCACCACTGACTTCATGAGGAACCCCAACCGCAGCTGCTTCAACAATGTTTTCATGCATTGCAGCCACTTCTTCAATCTCGTTAGGAAACACGTTAAAGCCTGAAACTAGGATCATATCCTTTTTACGGTCAACAATATAGAAGTAACCTTCATCATCTACCGTTGCGATGTCACCTGTGGCTAACCAACCGTCTTTTAGAATTTCTTCTGTTGCTTCTGGTCGGTTCAAATATCCTTTCATTACCTGAGGGCCTTTCACCCACATTTCACCAGGCTCACCTTTTTCAACAGGATTACCGTCGTCATCAAGAAGCTTAATGTCTGTAGAAGGAACAGGCATACCGATTGCGCCTTTATAAGCTTCAATCTGTGGTGGGTTAACCGCTACCACAGGCGAACACTCTGTTAGCCCGTATCCTTCAAGAAGCACTGTACCGGTGACCTTTTCCCACTTTTCTGCTACGGGACGTTGAACAGCCATACCGCCGCCTAAACCAAACTTAAACTTGCTGAAATCAAGTTCGCTGAATCCAGGCGTATTTAACAGGCCATTAAACAAGGTATTTACACCAGGTAAAATGGTGAACGGATATTTGCTAAGTTCGTTTACAAAAGCCGGCATGTCACGCGGGTTGGTGATAAGCAAGTTACGGCAGCCGTATTTAACGAACATCAAGCAGTTCGCCAGTAGCGCAAAAATATGGTAAAGCGGAAGCGCGGTAACAACAAAGTCTTCGCCTTCTTCAATCACTGTTTCTAAGATACCTGACACTTGCTCTAAATTCGCTACCATATTGCGATGAGTAAGCATGGCACCTTTAGAAACACCCGTTGTGCCACCTGTGTATTGAAGAAACGCTAAATCACCGCTATCAATATCTGGGCGTTTATATTCAAGGGATTGCCCTTTTTTAACTGCCGACATAAACGATGTCGTTTCAGGTAGATTAAACGAAGGCACCATCTTTTTAACGTACTTCACAACTGCGTTCACAATCCAGCGCTTAGGTGCCGGAAGCATATCGCCTAAAGCGGTCAGAAAGACTTCTTGTAGATTTGTATCTGCGATGACTTCTTCTAGAGTACACGCGAAGTTTTCAACAATAACGATGGCTTTTGCATTAGCATCATTTAGTTGGTGCTTTAACTCACGAGCTGTATAGAGAGGATTTACATTAACCACAACCATCCCTGCGCGCAGAATACCAAACATGGCAACAGGGTATTGAAGAAGGTTGGGCATCATGATTGCCACAGCATCACCGCGTTTTAGTCCGCTTGCTTGCAAATAAGCAGCAAACTGAGCTGATAAAGTATCTAACTCTTCAAACGTGATTGAATGCCCCATATTAATGAAGGCTTCTTTGTTTTTAAACTTCTTTACCGACTGCTCAAAAATGTCTACTACAGACGCGTAACGATCGGCATCAATTTCTGCGGAAACGCGAGGGTCGTAATGCTTAAGCCAGGTTTTTTCCACCAAAACCTCCTCTACTTTATTCTTATACTATTTTTATAAGCGCATGGGGAGCTGCACTTATATAACTGGTCTGATAACTTGCGAATAGTATAGGATGTGTAAAAAAAAATAAACGGCACAATTTACAATTGCTCAACAAAATGACGAATTAATACCCCTACATCGTCAGTATTTTCCATGTGAATATGGTGACCGCCTACTAATTGTTCGTATTGCGCATTTAAAAACCACCCCTTGCGATTGGGGAAAACAGTCTCAAGGTTTTTAAAACTGTTAGATGCACCAATAAAAAGAATTGGGCATACAATAGCACGCATTAGCGATTCTGCCTGCTTTTCTGTGAATCTTAGCGATGATTTTGTACGTAGTTTAGGATCGCTCGCCCAGAAGCAATGTCCCCCAGCATCTTGGGTTAAGTTTCTAGACAATATTGAACGCGCGTGTTCTTCCGGAATATCTGAGATTTTGCATCTCGCTGTCACCGCATCTTCCAACTCAACAAGTCGAAGCTTATTACGTGATTTCGTGTGACGACTCACTATAGACTCTCGCATCTGAGTGGCGGTTGTTTCCTCGCTTTCGGTGAGAGGTCCACAGGCGTCAATACTTATCACCCCAGCGACTTTTTCTGGAAAGAGTGCAGCAAAAAGGCTTGCCAGAATACCACCTAGAGAATGTCCTAATAAAATAACTTCATCCCACCCCTGAGATTCTATAAGGGCATAAAGGTCTTGCAAGTAGTCGACTTGATTATAATGTGCGCCTTGTGCACGGTGAGACGAGCGACCATGACCCGCGAGGTCAATTGCAACAAAGCGATGCGATTGAAGGTAAGGCGCTAACAACCGTAAACTTTCGGCATTATCTAAGTACCCGTGCAAACCAACTACAAGTTTACCAGCACCTTGATTATCTAACGCTGCTAGATTAAGCCCTCCAATATCGAATTCAGTTTCAATCATAAGTTTCCATGCTGGCAATCAATTGCCGCCTCCTCTACACTTAACTTCCACCAAAAACAAAAAAGCGGCAATCACCTGCCGCTCCATCTCTTGTTACTATTTTTGTTTATTTGCACGCAGAGGCTGGCCTGTCGACTTTGTGCCTGAGTTACTCGCCCCTGAATTGCGCGATGGTAACTTAGCTTTGCTCGGGGCATTTTGATAACGAATCACTCGGGTTCTATTAAAGTGCGGATACATCCAAGGGCCATTGAAGTGATAAAATGGTGAGTACCAACCTGTATGGTAATTGAAGAAGTAAGTGTTTACATCGTAAACCTCTTGTTTTCTCCACATATGATAATCATCAGCAATAATAGTAGGATAAATATATGGTTGTTCGCCCACCATTCCCGCTGTCGGCGCAGTTATGGTGCCCAAAAAGGTAGCTGAGCGCCCTTCTTCAAAAACAATAGGGTCGACGAATCCGTCAATTTGTACTTTGAAACGCCCCGATGTTTCGCCATTTGTCGAAGGTTTACCGTAGTGGTTCAAAGGGAAATGAGCGAGTTCAATGAACGTTTTGTTGGGCTTATTTTCAACACCTACAATCATACCACCCCAACGCGCTTTTTGACCTTGCGCATTAGCACTCGAAGTGACCGCTTTAGAGTAGCTGACTAACTGTGTACCCTCTGGTACATCAATACTGTCTGGAACTATGGTACATCCAGTAAACAACATGACCGTAAGTAAAACTAAATAACGAGACATTAAAGCGCTCCTGTGAACCCTAGAAAAAATGTTGCGCTTGCATGGATTGCGAATAAAACAGAAAGTGTTTCATTTGAAGTCCACGTGCGATACACATCTAAAAACTCTTATATACTTTTACGTATCTCTTTAAGTTACAAAGAAAAACCGCATTCCAGCAACTAAACATTAGCATTATTACGAAACGACAGCCACCGTCGTTCAACTAATCTAACGCATAAATAAGAAAGCGTGTCTGTAATACACACCATTTAGAGCAGATATACTGGGTTTTGTTCAAAGCTGTTTGCTAAATTTAACAATTTATTAGAATTAATTTGCAAGTAAGAAGGCAATAGCATGTGGAAGTTTATGCGTAAATATCTACACCAAACATGGACTGAATAGATTCACGTTGCTGTTGTTTTTCAAAACTGGTGTAAGAGGCTATCGCATTTTGAGAGTAGGTATTGCCATCCTCGCGGATAAATTGCTGGTAGGCCTTCGCGTTATCCGTACCCTGTTCATCGGGCGCAACAACGATCGCCTTTACCGACGATTCACTCTGCCCCTTGTTTTGCTGTTCGGGATCTTTGCTAACCTTTGCGACTCGTCCTTGAGAAGGTTCAGAGGACGGTAGTGCAAAATTATTATTGATAATCATACGAGGTTGTTCAAGCAAAAAACGCACCATACTAGAGCAAACCGCGGTATTTCGGTTTCTTTAATAAGGTACGTTCTTTTTAGTACTTCTACTCTCTTCCCGGTAACTTTTTCCACGTTACTTTATCGCGCAGGTATACAGGCTCTACATTCACAGCGTTAGATACTTCGCCTTTGCTATACGCATCGATTGCAAGTTTAAGCATGTATTGAGAGTTTGGAAGCGTGACGTCAAACACTACCTCGCTACATACCTCAGACTTCCAGTTATCAAGCTCCTCGTAGGCAGACCAGCCGGTGCCTGCTGCAATCACAGCGGCGCTATTATCTTCCTTAAGCGCGTTTAGCTGTTCAATAGCCGTCTCCGGCGGACAAACTTGCTCTTCAACGCAAAGAACAAGCCCACTTTGCGATTGTGAGTAAACAGCGAAGTACACTTCACCCATACGCGCATCCGACGCAACAGCAATCAATGCATCTTTGTGCTCAGTTTTAGACGCTACTTCAAGCGCCATAGCTTCAAGCGTACTCACGCCCGCCACTTTTAAGCCTGTCCCTAACGCTAAACCTTGAATCATTCCCGTCGCTATGCGAACACCGGTAAAGCTGCCCGGGCCTCGGCCAAAAGCCAATAAGTCTAGGTCGCCCAGCGAAACCTTTGCTTCATTTAACACTTCATCAACCATGGGAAGAAGACGCTGACTATGCTGCTGAGGGCATATCTCGAAACGCGTTATGACGGTGTCTTTGAATTGAAGCGCAACCGAACAAGCTTCGGTTGCCGTGTCTATAGCTAAAATGTTCATGTTTATCTCTTATTTCATATAAGCTGAAAACGGGGCTAATGGCGTAATACACGCTTACCGCTTTTTCAGTGCTTTAACTTAGGCTTCATCAATGCCGGCTAAAAATTTTTCCACTTCGTCCAAGCTTCTTGTTCTTTTCATATCTGGCAAGCTTCCGACGAAGGTTTTGGCGTAAGGCTTCGTCACTAATCGATTGTCACATATAACCAGCACGCCTTTATCTGAAGGATCTCGAATGAGTCTTCCCGCGCCCTGCTTTAACGTAATAACAGCTTGGGGAATTTGAATAACACCAAACGGGTTTGCTCCACGTTTTTTTACATCTTCCATACGAGCTTGAAGCAGCGGGTCATCAGGTGATGCAAAGGGCAGCTTATCAATCATCACGCAAACCAAGTCGTTGCCGCGTACGTCTACGCCTTCCCAAAAAGCGCCTGTGCCCATTAATACCGCTTTTTCGTCTGCAAGGTACGCATCCAGTAATGCTTGCTTGGTGGTAGTCCCTTGCACCAGTAGCGGATTATCTATCTCATCTTCTAGCTTCTGCGCAATTTCTCGAAGCATAGCGTGACTAGTAAACAACAAGAAACATCTCCCGCGACTTGCTTTGATTAGCCGTTTGGCTGTTTCTAGCAAAGTTTCGCGCATAGCGTAGCTGTTTGGTTCTGGTAAATAGCGGGGCACGCACAGCATGGCCTGTTCGGGGTAATTAAACGGGCTATCTAATCCTAACGTTTCTGCGTCTTCTAAGCCCATGCGGCGCTGAAAGTGATCAAAACCGCCGTTTACCATTAAGGTTGCCGAGGTAAAAATCCACCCGCGCGGCGGCGATGATACGAATCGTCTGAATTTAGCGGCAATTGATAAGGGCGTTAAATGCATAATGAGGTGGCGCTGAGTAGTTTCATACCACAAACTTACATTTTCTTGCTTATTGTCGCTTAACGCATCTAACTGCTCTCTTGCAGCCACAACACGTTCGTACATGTTGTCTAAATCTTTATCGCGGCCAATATGTAGCTTACACACTTCATGCAGTACACCTAGCGCTTCGGCCAGCTTGCCCACCTGCATGCGCACGTCATCACGGTCTAACGCCTCAGCCCAGTTGCCGCGTTCAGCCGTATCCGGGAACAATAACCGTAAGTCAGAGGCAATCATCCTGCATTTGTCAGCCGCTTTATCTAGCTGCCCAGCATCTTTTAGCACTGTTCTGAACAACAGCGTGATATCTTTCGCAATATCGTGAATTTGTCTTGTCGAAAGTGACTCGCCAAAGTAATCGCTGGCAATATCGGGAATTTGATGAGCCTCATCAAAAATAATCGCATCAGCTTCTGGGATAAGTTCGCCAAACCCTGTGTCTTTCAGTGCCATATCAGCAAAGAAAAGGTGGTGGTTTACCACAATAATATCAGCATCCAGCGCCTTTCTGCGCGCTTTTACCAAGTAGCAATCTTCATAATCTGGGCAATCGCGGCCCAAGCAGTTATCCACTGTAGAGGTAACCAGCGGTAAAACACGGGCATCTTCGGGAAGGGTTTTAAGCTCCCCCATATCACCTGTTTTCGTAGTACTAGACCAACGTTTCACTTCTGAAAGCTGACCCAATACCTCTTTTTCAACCAGCGTAGAGTTGCCGCTGTGCTGCGCTACACGGTGTAGACAAAGATAGTTTGAACGGCCTTTTAACAGTGCAGTTTTTCGCTTGCTGCCTAAGGCCTTTTTTACCAGCGGTAAGTCGCGGTGAAATAGCTGCTCTTGTAAGTTTTTAGTCCCTGTAGAAACAATGGCTTTTCCGTCGCTCAACAATGCCGGAGCGAGATAAGCGAAAGTCTTTCCCGTTCCCGTACCTGCCTCTACTATTAAACTACCTGTGGTATCAATAGCGCGCTTAACCGCCTTTGCCATTTCAGTTTGAGCTTCGCGAGGTACAAACCCCTTGATAGCACCTGCAAGGAGGCCATCTGAAGAGAATACGTTATTTATTGTGGGCATGGTTTAAGCGCTGTCATTACTTTTCTACTTTAGGCCGCGCATTATGCCAAAAAGCCTATGGAATGCCCATTAAAGGTTTGCATTTTAGCGTCAGCATTTGCCACCTGACGCCTTTTAGAGTCAAAACAATTGTTAAATTTTTGATGAAAAGAATTTGTCTTCTAGAACAAAAAAATTAGCTTTTTAATCTTAACACTTAGGCGCAATATCCAGCTCGTAAATGTTTATACTCAACTATTAAACGAGGTAATTACGAAAGGTTTACGCTTTATAGGTTTAGGCTTAGTAGGCTTAAGCGCAATGGCGTTCTCTGTAATTGCAGCTGCATCAGACGAAGCACCTGCAGAGCTGGTAGCGGAATTAACCCAGTTCTGTAAAGAAATCGCTGAAGAAGAAGGTACAAAAGGCAAGTCGGAAGACGTATTTGTATTAGAGTGCGTAAATGATGAGCTAGAAGCTGAAGGTTACCAGAAACTGAAATCTTTAAACTGATATATTAAGGTGAGTTACTGATTCACTTTAACTGAATGAATGATAAAGCCTCGCCAGAAATGGCGGGGCTTTTTTGTGCTCTGCATTTGAAGTGCCTTTTCGAGTTCCCTAGCATTGTATATAGCAATGCATGTAACGGTGGCTTTAGTTGAAAGCATCAGCGTTCAAAAAATGCATCAACCAAATCGGCGAGTGACTCCTCTAGCTCTTCTTCGAAAGCATCGATATCAATACCAAAGCTATCCATATATTTAGCCGCATTGTCACGGGAAAGTACGGCATTTTTTATCTGGAACTCAAGCTCGGGCAGTGTCTTGTCGTAGCGGGGCTTAATGGTCCATCGCAAACAATGACCATGGTTGTCTTTTAGCCTTTTTTTGGCAAATACACAAAACTCCTCGACGTTGTCAGCACCTTGCGGCCCAAGACATCCCGGTTCTATGCGGTACATTACCAGCAGCTTTTTATATAGCGGAAGTCGCGTTTCCATCACATCTTCAATTAGCTTAAAGAGTTGATTATCGGAAAGTTTGGAGGATTTTGCCAGCCAAGTAAGGGGAGAATGCGAGAAATTTCACACTCCCCCGTGTCATTACTCTGCAAGCTCAGGATCTTTTATGAACAAGATATCCATGATGATTGCAGGATCCCACTCGCGCATTTCTGCTTCGCATTTCAGTCGAATTTCGTCTAACTCACTGATCGTTGCAATCGAGAATGCGTCATCCACGATAATGTGGACTAACAGATAGACATCCCTACCCCGCTTACTAATTCGCACTTCCACATGTTCGTATGGGACGTCAGCCAACGTTTTTTTGAATTTTTTCTCGATTACCGCCGAGATAGCTTCAGGCGGCGCTTTGTTAATTACTTCATTAAGGCTTTCACGCAAAATCTTAAAAGGCACCGGCAACATTGCCGAACCAAGAATAATCAATAAAACAGGATCAACGTACGGCGACAGCGTTCTATATTCCGTCAACTCTAACGCGTAGGCCAAAATAAAAGCGAACAAGATGGATGCACTTAGCACGCCGTCTATCATCCAAGTGTGAGAATCCACTTTTACTAAGTCGGACAGTAAATGCTTACCTTTTACTCGCATGTACAGAGAGATACTAAAACAGCCAACCGTTGCCACAACACCGTAGACCATACCAATACCATACTCAGCTGCGTGTCCACCTGCTAATAAACTCTGAACAGAGCTCGCGACCGCATACACACACGTGGCAATGATAATAAGCGACTTAAACATGTTTAGCGTAGGTTCAATTGCCGTGTAACCAAAGTGAAACCGGTCATCGTCAGGACGTTGAACCAAATTGGCCACTTTGAGCGTTAGCATTGACATAACAAAAGCAATTAACGAGTAAGCAGCATCAAATAAAATAGCGCCTGAGCTCGTTAAAATGGCAAAACCAAACGCAATAACGACAAATGCGCCGGCAATATAAAAAGAAAGCGTTAATAGACGCTTTTCTTCAAGGTGATGGAAGCCAATGTCCATGAAAATCACTTCGAAATTAAGGTGCGCGGATTCTACTCCGATATTTTAAAAAAAATAGTGCTTTGAATAAAAATATTGCTATTTTTTTAAGCAATTCAGTGATACGTAGCGCCTATATTATTTCGACTCAACGCACTGCGTTTTTAGCACCCTTTTTAAACTATGAAAATCGTTACCCATCCTTCTATAAAAAGTTACTTTGATGCTGATGAAAGCCGGCAGGAAGTCGAACAGGCATTCTCTCGAGGGCTTGCTTATGCGGGCCATTCCCTAATGGTGCCAGAGAAGTTTAGCTATCAAGTACTGCCTCACTTTAGCGACCGTTATGCGTTGTTTAATCAAGGTGAGAATTATGAACTTATATCCAATATTTGCTTACATCGACAAGCTCAACTTCTTGAAGGGCAAGGCCGGGCACGCAGTATAGTTTGTAAACTTCACTGCTGGAGCTATGACAATACAGGCCAGCTTAAAGGTGCGCCCCACTTTAAGGATGCCCCTAGCGGTCAGTTGAAAAAGGAATCACTGTCAGTGTGGAACGGTCTTCTATTTCGAGGGCGCTCTCCTAATATGGACTTATCTGCCCTTGGACTTGAGGACTATCTCGACTTTACCGATTACTTTTACGCCGGTTCTGAAACCACGGAATATCAATTTAACTGGAAGACATTCATCGAAATCTATCTAGAGAACTATCACGTGTACTCCATGCACCCTGGGCTTCGCCAGTTTGTTAAACCCGATGATTTAGAATGGTCGTTTGGCGATGATTTTTCAGTTCAAAAAGTTGGGCTAGGCGACCAGCTTACCAAGCGCACAACACCGCGTTACAGAGAGTTCCAAGACGCATTATTGGCACGATTTGGGCAAACACTTCCTCGCTTTGGCGCAATATGGTGCTTTTTGTACCCTAATATTATGATTGAGTGGTACCCAGATATTATTGTCGTCAGCACGATTTACCCCAAGGGTGCCGGCGCATGTGTAAACCACGTTGAATTTTATTATCCCGAAGCACTTTATAAAGATATGCCAGACTACTTTGCAGCGGAAAAAGCGGCCTATATGGAAACAGCTGTAGAAGATGAAGAAGCCTGCCTATTGCTAGAAAAAGGTCGACGAGCACTTTATTTATCAGGCGAAGAAGAACACGGTCCCATAGAACCGTTTTTAGAAGCGGGCGTGGCGCATTTTTACGATTGGCTTGCTAAACAGTAGCAGTCTTAGTGCTTTAAATAGTGGTATTTCACAAAAAAGGAGTTTTGATGAACAATTACAAAGGGTCTTGTTTGTGCGGGTCGGTAACTTTTAAAATTGAGGGTGATTTTGACAGTTTTTATCTGTGCCACTGCAAACATTGTCAAAAGGATACAGGTTCGGCCTTCGCAGCCAACCTGTTTTCAAGTTCGGCTATATTAACTTGGTCATCGGGTGTTGACGCTGTAGTAAACTTCACGCTCGAGAACACGCGTCATAGCAAAAGTTTCTGTAAAATTTGTGGTTCAGCCCTTCCGTGTACTCAACTCCGTGACATTCTAGCCGTACCCGCTGGGTGTCTGGATACGAAACTACTGATTAAACCTACTGCACATATCTTCGGCGTAAGCAAAGCTGCGTGGGAAGTAAGCTTAGAAACCATCACAAAATTCGAACGTTTACCGTAACAAACATTGAATACTTATACGAAACCTAATGGCTTTATACTAAACAAAACTCGCTGCTTGAATAACGGCAGGTCGATTGTTGCTCGCTTTCACAACATTCTCCGCTTAACGTGTTCCATTTTTACCAAAAATAGCGAGTAACTTTTTCAGAAAATTCTATAGATCTCACAATTCCGCCTGTCGTCACCCAACCTTTCAAAAAACATAAACCAATGTTCTAAAAACATTTTATTGAAATGGCATATGCTGTGAATAACTCCATGTGAATACTCTCCTCCGTTTTTAAGCAGTATGGAGGCCGAAAAACCAAGGAGTTAGATATGAAAAAATTAACAATTGCTACACTAATCAGCGCCGCACTTTCTACTGCCGCGTTTGCTGGCAATAGTATCGAAAAAATAGACACCACATTTGCCGATTTGGATAACGACGACAACGGCTATATTTCACGAGAAGAAGCTTACGACGATGAGATTTATGCGCACTTTTCCAAAATTGATACCAATTCAGACATGCAGCTTTCAATTAAAGAGTTCAATGCTCATGTAACGAAGCACCCTCAACATTTCGATGACGACGTGCTTGCAACGGTAAAATCGATGAAAGAGAGTATGGGTACAGAAGGTACAATGGAAACGGAAGTTAAAGTTGATACTGATGTCGATGAAGTGGTTGCCGCGACGAAAGACAAAAGGCTGACTCACGAACTAAGAGCTAAGACTGAGTTGAAGGCTAACGGAAACTTAGAAAAGACAAACGTTGGCAAAGTGGCTGAAGATACTGTTGTTCACGATAATACGGTTATCGCAGATGAAGCGGTCATTGCACGCAGTAAATTTGAGATGATGGACGCTAACAGCGACGGTAAGCTTACTAAAGCTGAAGCCTCGCGAAGTGGTGTAATACGTGATTTTGATAATATTGACGCAAATGACGATGAATTAATTACGCGTACGGAATTTAAGCGTTATCAGAGTGAGTCTGAAAGTAACTCAAGTGATAGTTCTGAAGAGTAGTGACTAAGTAATATAAGGGCCGCATTCGCGGCTCTTTTTTACTGCAATATGAAATAGTCTCGACTCCATCTGACAGGCAGCTGTGAGCGTGAAGCGGACATTGTATACTTCTGACCGCTTCTGTTTAGATTATCAGTTATCTGCCTCCCAT
>NZ_CACSIH010000228.1:0-22732 GCF_902705805.1 Alteromonas alvinellae
ATGTACAGCAAAGATCAACAGACCCTAGCAAAAAGTATAAACTTTGCAGGGAATAGGTCGATAACTTGTCTGCGCTTTAAAAATAACAATAGCACTAGCGTAAGAATCAGAGAGTAGTACTGACCCGCCTAGGACTCAGTATCAGACGTTGCTGTGCCTGCAATGCCACGTCACCCTTTATCAAAATTTCAGCATTAACTTACGTGGTCGAAAGTCATGACTTTCAGTATAAAACAAAAACTCATTATTTCTCTTATTGTGGCGGTACTCGCTGCTGCTATTCTTGTAGGTTCCATTAGCCAGTGGATTGCCCGTGATCTCGTTAAAGAGAGCATGGAAGAGCTTCAGCTTCCTTCGTTACTTAAACAGGTTGGCAACCGAGTGGACAGGGAAGCAAGTGTGATGCTTACCGTTGCTCATGGCATTGCCTCTAATCCTGACATTCTTGCATGGTCTTCAGCAGGTGCAGACAGCGCTGGCGAACGCCGTCTTGTTAACTATTTAAGTAATATTGTTGAATTCAACGATTTAACCGTTGCCTCGTTCGTAGACAGAACAACCTACAAATATTGGAACCAGGACGGTTTTTTAAGAGTGCTTCAAAACGATGAATTCGATGGATGGTTTTTCGCCTATAAAGATAGCGGCGAGCCAATATCATTAAGTTTGTACAACGAACCCGGTAAGGGTTACCGTCTTTTTGCGAATTACCAGCAAGTAAACGGTAGAGGTATGTCAGGTGTCGCTAAGTCGGTCGATGAGTTACTAGATATCATCAATGCGGTGAAAATTGCCCAAACCGGCTTTGTCTTTCTTGTTGACGGTAACGGCACCATTATCGCTCACCCCAACACTGAGTTACTGGGCAAGGCAAAGTTAGCGTCAATAAGCGATTCGAGAGCAGCGGGGCAACTACTTAATCGTCAGGGCTTTGCTATGGCCACCAGCGATTCAGCAGGCGACACGCAACTGTTTGCCAGTACCTATGTGGAAAAAGCCGGTTGGTATGTGGTAGCACAAGTACCCGAGCACGAGCTTTACGCATCATTAAATGCAGGCAGTCGCCAAATTATTATTTGGGCCTTGGTTATTGCTGGCGCTTTCGCGCTTATTGGCATTTGGCTAGCAGGCACGCTTACCAAGCCACTTGAATCGCTAGCCGATGTTTTCCAGCAGCTTGGTAGAGGTCAAGGCGATTTACGCTCTCGTATTCCTATGCCAGAACAAAAAGAGATTGCCCGCTTAGTGGAAGGGTTCAACAACTTTATTGATCACCTTCACGGCACTATTTCGCAAGTGGCGAAAACAAGTCACGCGCTAAAGGCGTCTGCGCAAGATGTTGCAAAACAGTCGCATCAAACAGAAAACTCTACCAAGAGTCAGCGCGATCAAACCTTACAGGCGGCAGCCGCATTAACAGAGATGGGCAGTACGGTAAATGAGGTGGCTCAGTCAGCTACTCATGCTGCGCAAAATGCGAATCTGGCAACCACTAACTCCGCTCACGGTCGAGAGATTACCCAGCGCGCAGTTCACGCGATAAACGGTCTTTCCGACCAAATTCAAGATGTGTCTAGGGTTATTCAATCGCTTGATGAACACACTGCGGCGATTGGCGGCATTCTTGATACCATTCGGGGAATTTCAGAGCAAACCAACCTGCTTGCGCTAAATGCCGCAATTGAAGCAGCGCGAGCTGGCGATCACGGCCGAGGCTTCTCGGTAGTTGCTGATGAGGTGCGAACACTTGCACAACGTGCCGCCCAAGCCACTGATGAAATACAGGTGAAGATAGACAAGTTCCAGCAAGACTCTAAATCTGCCGTTTCGCAAATGGAGTCTAGCCGCGCGCGCACAACCGATGTGGTAACCGCAACCAATGAAATAGATAAACTACTTCAAGATATCGCCGAAGAAATTGCTCACATCAACGATGTGAACACACAAGTGGCCACTGCCACAGAGGAGCAAGCTACGGTGGTTGAAGATATCAGTCGAAACATTAATGACATTAGTGCATCAAGTGAAGAAACCCTGAATGCAACTAAGATATTGGTTAGCGTGAGTGACAAGCTCGACGAGCTTGCACAAGAGCTTTCATCAGAAGTGAGTAGGTTTAAACTGTAGCGGTCTAAGCTTGCTTACACTTTGCGAAGTCTGAAGCTTCGAAACAAACCCGTTTTACGCGCCATCATTTAGAAAGTGATGGCGTATTCTACTTTTACTTGATTGTCACGGCTAGAGCGCCAGGGCAATTGCATTGATGCCCCTTCACTTTCCCACGACTCTCTCATAGCACCAACAGTAAGAAGATGCTTGTCTTCGTTAAATGGAATTTCTAAATAAAGGCCTGCGGACGTGCTGGTTGGAAGTCGAATTGTATCAGCAACTGGAATACTCATTTCGTGGCGGGGGGGCCCTTTGTGACTCAACCCCAAGCGATAATCCCCTCGATCCCACCAGCTTACTATTTCAAATTCGTGGCTTCTGACACGCTGAGACATAACGCCGTAATCAAGCAACCCTTTGTTATAGTGAACAATAGCTTCAACATTAAACATAGGCGTAATTTTTTGGCTAAACGCTAATTGGTACTGCTTTTGTTTGCAGCCTTTAAACTTAATTTTGTTTTTGGTGAGGGTTAAGGAAAACGTGTCGTCATTGCTTGAGTATTTGTTGAGCCATTCCTGTGCTTTTTCAACTACGGAGGCATTTGCTGCACCCACCATTAAAAAACATGGACAAAAGCACATTGCTAAAAAGGACTGGTTTAAACGTCTCATTTTTCGCTGCCTCTTAAATTGTGGTTGGCTACAACTTATTCGATCACAATTTCAGTATAGACAGGAAAGTAGGCAGTTGGGTATTAGCCATTTTACTAACATTGGCTAAAAGATAACTTAAAAAAAGAACGCCTATCGTAACTGACAGGAACACCTATTCTAAACATTGGAAAAACAAAGATAACTTGGAGAGACTATCTGCCCGTATTCGCTCAGTTAGCCATAACAACGCCGCACTACCTCCGATACTAAAGCGTTGTTACTGCATTGTTATGGCGTTACTTTGGCGCTAGAAAGCGATGCTTTACGACCTTCCGTAGCTTCTTCGCTGAACCAATACATGCCGTTGTTATCCACACATATGCCTTCAACTTGTTTGTATTGCTCAAGCGGCCATACATCAAGCAAAGTAAAGTCTTTCGAGATTTGAGCCATGAAAGTGGAGAAATTTCCGAATGGGTCTGATTTGTACCCGGTAATGACAAACTTATTTTGGTGCTGATCGAAATCGACTCCCGTCACTACGCCCGGCAGTCCATCAATGGACGCAAACGTACTAATGGTTTGCTCAGCTTCGTCTTCGTTCACTTTATAGATATGGGTTATACCAGTTTTCCAACTTTTAGAAAAAAGAAGCAGGTCATCGCCATGCTTAACCATCGCCTCTGAGTCGAAATCATGTGCATAAGGAATGTTATTCGAAGCGTCATTACCCTCGTATTTCAACGTAATAGAGGTGATGTCATTCACATTTGAGCGATTTACTTTATGTATTTCGACCTGCTCTCTTTTGCCTTTATTGTTTCCCACATCCGCAATGTAAAACGATGAAGCGTCAGCGGTTATTGCTTCCCAGTCTTTATTGATGAGCGGTAAGCGCGTTCGTTCAATAATTTCACCCTGGTAATTTATACGATAAATGACGGGAGCATTACCTGAGTCATTTAATGAGTACATGCCGTCCGTTTCGCAAAATAGACCCGATGTTTCTGAAAGTTCTTCCGGCAACTCAACGATATTTTCTATTTGTAACTGTTCAGAAGGGATGGGATATTGAACCGCGCATGCCGATGCTAGTACAAGCGATGCTGATAACGCCGCGAATTTAAAGTGAGTGTTCAATGAAAGGCTCCGAAAAGAACGATAAGTAACGAATAATATCAAGCCTACCACTTTCTAACATGCATTTTAGTGCACTAAATAAGGTCTATTGGTCTAAACTTTTAGCCCAAGCGTATATCGCTATAAACATAGGTTGGCCTAAAGTCTCTGTATGACAAATGTTTAGGCTGATATACCATGGAATAATATCAACACGTTAAGGACTCACTTTGTCAGACCCGCTTCTTTCACTCGTTGCAGTTGGATTGCTGTCAATTACCTGCCAATACTTAGCCTATAAGGTTAGGCTCCCTGCTATTTTACCGTTGTTAATTGTCGGTATTTTGGTTGGCCCTGTTTTTGGCGTGCTCAACGCGGACGACTTATTCGGTGATTTGCTGTTTCCTGTCGTTTCTCTCTCTGTTGCCATTATTCTTTTTGAAGGGTCACTGACGCTGAAGTTCAGCGACATCGCGGGTCATGGGAACATGGTTCGAAACCTTTGCTCTGTGGGCGTAGTTGTAACCTGGCTTGTCGCAGCCACTGCAGCGCACTACAGTCTTGATCTTACTTGGCAGCTATCCTTCCTATTCGGAGCCATTGTTACCGTAACAGGCCCCACGGTTATAGTACCCATGCTCAGAACCGTGCGACCGAAAACGAATTTGGCCAATATCTTACGCTGGGAAGGGATTGTCATAGACCCTATCGGCGCTCTGCTCGCCGTACTGGTTTTCGAGTTTATCGTTGCATCGCAAGAAACCGCCATTACCCATACGCTAATAGCATTTGGCAAAACCATTGGAATTGGCTCCGTACTTGGTCTCGCTTCTGGCTACCTGCTTGGTCTGTCTATTCGCAAAGACTGGATACCGCACTATTTGCTCAACACCGCAGTGTTAACCGTTATTCTGGGTGTGTTTGCAGCGTCTAATTATGTTGCGCTCGAGTCTGGCCTTTTGGCCGTTACCATCTCTGGTATGGTACTGGCCAATATGAAGGACGTAGACGTAGAAGACATTCTTGAATTTAAAGAAACCCTCAGTGTTTTACTTATTTCAGGCTTATTTATTCTGCTTGCCACGCGTTTGAACTTACAATCGGTAGTGGATGTAGGTTGGGGCTCCATTGTAGTGCTTGCCGCCATAATGTTTGTGGCTCGACCTTTGTCCGTATTGGCGTCTTCCGTCGGTACCGGACTCAAGTTAAACGAATTAGCCTTGCTAAGCTGGATTGCACCTCGCGGTATTGTTGCAGCGGCGGTATCAGCCCTTTTCTCTTTAAAGCTTGAAGAAATTGGCTATGAAGGCGCGGGTATTATCGTTCCTATTGTTTTTATGGTGATTATTGCGACAGTGGTGGTACAGAGCCTTACTTCACGCACTGTTGCGTCGCTACTTAAGGTGAGAGCGCCTGCGCCAACTGGCTATTTGATTTTCGGTGGCAGTAAATTCAACCGCGCCTTAGCGACGGAAATGATAAACCAAAAGCTAGACGTTACCATTGCAGATACTAACTGGGACGCAATAAGAGAAGCGCGTATGAAGGATATCCCAGTATATTTTGGCAACCCAATGTCTGACCATGCAGCGCGACATCTTGATCTGAATACATTCGGTACCGTGCTGATTATGTCGCCTTATAAACAGCTTAACCCACTTATTGCTTATCACTTTGAATACACGATGGGCAAAGACAAAGTATGGGCGCTGACAAATAACGAACAATCTACGCGACCAAGTCACCAAGTTAGCGAACAATACGCGAAAAAACTTACTCTGTTCGATGAAGGCGTTACTTATGGGTATTTAGCATCGGCCATTGCCCGTGACTCAATGGTGAAAACCACCCGTTTATCTGAAGAGTTTACTTACGAGCAGTACATTAAACAGTATGGTGAGCGCGCTACACCTCTCATTGCAATCAACGCTGAAGGTAAGAGCTATACTTTTATCAACGGTAACAGTATTCAGCCTAAAGCAGGATGGCGTGTGATTAGCTTGATTGAACCAGAACGAAAAGAAGAAAAAGTAGAAGTGCAAAAGTAAGAAAACCTCCTGCCCACCGGCAGGAGGTCTCTCCCTGGAAAACGCGCAACGCAGTGCCCTTTTTAAAAGGTGCATATTTATTTGGATTTTACTGTTGTTACGCTGTCGCACACTTTAGAGCAAGCAGCGAACCAACTTTGACAATCCTTTTATAATCAAATAGATAACTAAAAACCAAGTCCCTATTCATTATCTTTTAGCTGTCACAGCGCCTAATTTGGTGCATCAGACGCACAAATGCGGGGTTCCTTTTTTGTTCAATAACAACGAGTTGCTGTTTTTGACTGACTGCATTTAACGAATACTGCGATGTATACACGCTAAAGTAGAATCTAGTGCACCGCTGTTGTCTTGCAGAACCTTTTTACCCGCCCTGCCCGCTTGTTCAGCCTTACTGGGTGATTCAAGCCAATCTTGCACCGTAGAAAAAATATGAGAAGCATCCTCAACTATGCTCAACGCGCCGCACTCCTTCAGATAGTCGCAAATAACAGGGTTATTATAAATGTGTGGCCCCATCATTATTGGCAGCGAGTACGCAGCGGGTTCAAGAGCATTATGGCCGCCCCTATCGGCAATCGAGCCGCCAACAAAGGCGAATGTGGCAACCGCATAGGCGTGATTTAGCTTCCCCATTTCATCCAATAAGATGACGTTTACATCTTCAGGTACATTGTTTACCTCTGAACTTTTAATAAAAGTCAGATTATGCTTTTCAAGTAATTTGGCTACGCTATCAAAACGTTCTGGATGGCGAGGAACAATAATAACCCGTAGGTGGGCATTCTTTTTCCATAAAGCCTGTGTTGCTTCAATGATAACGCTCTCTTCAGGTTCATGCGTACTACCTGCAACAAGTAATGGCCTTTCACTCTTCACTAATCCAAGAAAGCCTTCAGAGGGGCTAATGGTGGTAGCAGCTTGGTCAAACTTAATATTGTTCGTAAGGGTTAGCTTAGCTTGTGCTACTCCTAACCATGCGTAGTTATCGAAATCTCTCTGGCCTTGTGCACACACGTGGGAAAGCTTGGCCAACATAGGGTTAAATAGCTTTCCAATTTTTTTATAACGCTTAGCTGAGCGTTCGGTCATGCGAGCATTTATCACCATAACGGGAATGTTCCGCCTCCAGCACACATCAATGAGGTTTGGCCATAATTCAACTTCAGTAATCATAACCGCCTTAGGCCTAATGCGTTTCAGCATTAAAGACATGGTCAAAGGTAGGTCGTAAGGCAAATAGAAATGGTGAACCGCGTCTTTAAATATATCTCGCACACGGGCAGAGCCTGTAGAGGTGGTAGTAGTGACGGTTATTTGCGCATCTGGCTCGTGCTGCATAATTCGCTTTATTACGCATGAAGCAGCCACCACTTCCCCTACTGAAACACAGTGAAATAAATAGCCATTCTGCTTGGGCGGCTTAGGGACAAAGCCAAAGCGCTCAAATTGTTCACGACGCGAGTTATCGCTTGTTTTCGAGGCTTTTATTAACAAATGAATAAATGCGAAGGGAATAGCAATCGCCAATACAAGCGAATATCCCCATCGGCAGAGAGTTTCGAGTAGCGTAGGTTTATAGCCGTGTGTATTGGCAACAACCATAAATACATCCTTTTTAATACAGAACTTCGACAACAGCATTTAGAGACAGCGAATATTGAGGTCGATATAAGCCTTTCAAACCCTGTGTAATCAGAAGCGATACGCTCACTTTCAAGCGTTGCGCATGTCACAACATTTATAAAGTGCTACATGCCTGAATAAATACTTTCGACATTGTAGTGGCTAAATAGCCTGCGTCTAGAGCCAAGCTTCATTATGGGTGGCTAAATACTTAACAAGCTTAGAATTACCTTACTTTGACAACTAGTTCTTAGGCTATTGCGACGTTTGAGCTGCTTTATATAAAAGTGGCTCTAGAAGAAAAGCAGGATAAAAACGGTCTTAAATAAATAAGCGTCGTATATAGAATATTAAATAAATTTTAAGGATGGCATTTGAGTATACGCGTTCTTCACATTGAACTTGGCGTACATCTTCACGGTGGCGCCGAACAAGTTGCATACCTCATCAATGCGTTAGAGCACCATGGTGATATATCGCTTCACTTGGTGTGCGCTGAAGACAGCGAAATTCGTTATACCGCTTTTCGGCATTGTGAAACCCATACCATTAAGTATGCTGGTGAGTCAGACTTCCTATGTGTCAAACGTTTACTGGAAGTCGTAAACGCGGTTAGCCCAGATATTATTCACGTGCATAGCGAACGTGGTTCAGATGTCTGGGGTGCCATGCTAGCCAAAATCTCTGGTGTGCCTACCGTTTGCACAAGGCGAATCGATAATCCCGAAACCCATTTCTCCTTTTACAAATACAAACAATTCGACGCCGTTATCAGTGTATCTGAAGGGGTGCAGAAGGTAGTTTCAATGCATTGTGAAGGCGTAAAACACCAACACGTTATTTACCCTGCTGTCGATTTTGCCCAATACACTCAACCAAAAGACAGTGACTGGCTTCGTCGTACGTTTTCTATTCCTGATGATCACATTGTAGTCGCTAACTTTGCCCAGTACATATCGCAAAAAGGACAAGCAGATATCATTTTGGCTATGCACGACGTATTAAACAGACATGAAAATGTTACCTGTTTGCTATTTGGCGAGGGTAATCTTCAAGAGAGCTACCAATCACTTATCGAACGTCACAGGTTAGACGACCATGTAAAGCTTTGCGGCTTTACAAAGGAGGTAGCCAAAATACTCCCTAACATAGATATCTTAGTACACCCTTCCTACTCAGAGGGTTTGGGAGATATCTTACTTCAAGCAGGAGCGAATAAGTGCGCTGTGCTATCCAGTCCTGTGGGAGGCATACCCGAAGTGATTAAGCACAAGGAGACGGGAATTATGGTGGCGCCGGGCGATATTGACGGAATTGGTGAGAGCTTAATTAGTCTAATTGAAGCCCCTGATGAAAGAGCACAATATGGAGAGGCTTTGTATAAGCTTGTCACAAGTAAATTTGGTATAGAAAGGATGTCCAGTGCCTATGCTAATTTATACAAGACGCTAGTCTTCAACGGCGCTGATAAGGAACACGCTTGAGCCTATAGAAGTATATGTAAAAACTGCAGATACAAAAAAGCCGCTCGAAAGCGGCTTTTTTAAGACTTTGAAAAAAGTTAGCGATTAAACGCCAGCTTTCTCAACAACGTCAACTAGCATCCAAGATTTGTTCTTAGATAGCGGGCGACATTCACGTACTGTTACTACGTCACCTTGGTTGCACACGTTGTTTTCGTCGTGGGCGTGAAGCTTAGTAGAGCGCTTGATGAACTTCCCGTAGATTGGGTGCTTAACAAAACGTTCAACTACAACAGTGATGGTTTTATCCATCTTGTTGCTAACCACACGACCTTGTACTGTACGAATTTTTTGCTCAGTCATTACGCATCAGCCTTTTGAGTCAGAATGGTTTTAACACGCGCGATGTTACGACGTACTTTTCTCAACTGATCAGTTTTTTCAAGCTGACCTGTTGTGTGCTGCATGCGTAGGTTGAACTGTTCGCGTAGCAGGTTAATCAACTCTGCGTTCAGCTCTTCTACGCTTTTGTCTTTCAGTTCAGTCGCTTTCATTACATCACCGTCCGAGTTACAAAGGTTGTTTTAAATGGCAGTTTAGCCGCTGCCAATTCAAACGCTTCGCGTGCAAGATTTTCAGGAACACCTTCCATCTCGTAAAGAACACGACCAGGCTGAATTTGGCATACCCAGTACTCAACGTTACCTTTACCTTTACCTTGACGCACTTCAAGAGGCTTCTCAGTAATTGGCTTGTCAGGGAAAACTCGAATCCAAATTTTACCTTGACGCTTAACGTGACGAGTCATAGCACGACGCGCTGCTTCGATTTGACGCGCAGTCATTCGACCACGGCCAACTGCTTTAAGGCCGTAAGTACCAAAGGCAACAGTGCTACCCGCTGCGAAGCCGCGGTTGCGGCCTTTGTGCATCTTACGGAACTTCATGCGTTTTGGTTGTAACATGATTAGCCCTCTCGCTTAGCGTTGCGGCCTTTCTTCTTAGGTTGAGCAGCTGGTGCTTGCTCCTGAGTTGTAGGTAGACCACCTAGAACTTCACCTTTGAAGATCCATACTTTAACGCCGATGATACCGTAAGTAGTTGACGCTTCAGAGGTTGCGTAATCGATGTCCGCACGGAAAGTGTGCAGAGGAACGCGACCTTCACGGTACCATTCAGAACGTGCAATCTCTGCACCGCCTAAACGGCCGCTAACTTCAACTTTAATACCTTTAGCGCCTAGACGCATTGCGTTTTGAACTGCGCGCTTCATAGCACGACGGAACATAACACGACGCTCTAGCTGGCTAGAGATGCTGTCAGCTACTAGCTGGCCATCTAGCTCTGGCTTACGTACTTCAGCGATGTTGATCTGAGCTGGCACGCCGGCTAGCTTAGATACGTAGTTACGCAACTTCTCTACGTCTTCACCTTTCTTACCGATTACAACGCCTGGACGAGCAGTGTGAATAGTCACACGGATGCTCTTAGCAGGACGCTCGATCACGATTTTAGAAAGTGAAGCGTTCTTTAGTTGCTTAGTCAGATACTGACGTACCTGATGATCGTTATACAGGTTGTCTGCATAGTCTGCAGTATTAGCGTACCAGGTAGAAGTCCATGGTTTGCTGATACCCAGGCGTATACCTGTAGGATGTACCTTCTGTCCCATTATCTACTCCTAGTTATCCGCTACAACCACAGTGATGTGACTGCTGCGCTTGAAGATACGATCAGCACGGCCTTTAGCACGTGGCTTGATACGTTTCATAGTTGGACCTTCGTCAACGAAAACTTTAGACACGCGTAATTCGTCGATGTCTGCGCCTTCGTTGTGCTCTGCGTTAGCAATCGCAGATTCCAATACTTTCTTTACTAGCGCTGCGCTTTTCTTCGGGCTGTACGCAAGAAGCTCTAGAGCTTTCTCAACGTGCATTCCGCGAATTTGATCCGCAACCAAGCGTGCCTTTTGAGCCGACGTGCGGGCAAAACGGTGTTTAGCTAATGCTTCCATCTTCCTACCCCTTAACGTTTAGCTTTCTTATCCGCGACATGGCCGCGGTAAGTACGCGTTGGCGCAAATTCGCCCAACTTGTGGCCGACCATTTCGTCACTAATAATGACAGGTACATGTTGGCGACCGTTATGGACCGCAATGGTCAACCCAATCATATCTGGGATGATCATAGAACGACGAGACCAAGTTTTGATTGGTTTACGTTCGTTCTTTTCCACTGCAGCCTCTACCTTCTTCAGCAAGTGAAGGTCAATAAAAGGACCTTTCTTGAGAGAACGTGGCATGGTGAATCCTCGCTATTACTTGTTTCGACGACGTACGATAAGCTTATCAGTACGCTTGTTGCTTCGGGTTTTCTTACCTTTAGTAGGAACACCCCAAGGAGTTACTGGGTGACGACCGCCTGATGTACGACCTTCACCACCACCGTGTGGGTGATCAACCGGGTTCATGGCAACACCACGAACGGTAGGACGAACACCACGCCAGCGTGTAGCACCAGCTTTACCTAGTGAACGAAGCATGTGCTCTGCATTGCCAACTTCACCGATAGTGGCGCGGCAATCAGATAGAACTTTACGCATTTCGCCAGAGCGTAGACGTAGGGTAACGTAGTTTCCGTCACGTGCTAGGATCTGAGCATAAGCACCAGCAGAACGTGCGATTTGCGCACCTTTGCCAGGCTTCATTTCAATTGCGTGTACAACAGTACCTACAGGGATGTTACGCATAGGTAGAGTGTTACCAGACTTGATCGGAGCGTCCGAACCAGACTGGATTGCATCACCTGCTTGCATACCCTTAGGAGCCAGAATGTAACGACGTTCACCGTCTGCGTACAATACTAGTGCAATGTTTGCAGAACGGTTTGGATCGTATTCTAAACGCTCAACTTTAGCTGGAATGCCGTCTTTGTTGCGTTTAAAGTCGATTACACGGTAGTGTTGCTTATGACCACCACCAATGTGACGAGTGGTAATACGACCATTGTTGTTACGACCGCCAGATTTGCTGTTCTTTTCAAGCAAAGGTGCGTACGGTGCACCTTTGTGCAGGTCAGGATTTACGACCTGAACAACGTGACGACGACCGGCAGAAGTTGGCTTAGCTTTCAATAATGGCATTTCTAATCCCCTTCTTACTCAGCACCACCGACAAAGTCGATGTCCTGACCTTCTTTAAGAACCACGTAGGCCTTTTTCCAGTCGCTGCGCTTACCGAAAGACATGCCGTGACGCTTGGTTTTACCCTTAACGTTCACAGTACGAACACCTTCAACTTCAACTTCAAACAGTTTTTCAACTGCAGCTTTGATTTCGGCTTTGTTCGCGTCTTTAGCTACTTTAAATACAACTGTGTTGTTCGCTTCAGCAGCCATTGTAGACTTTTCTGAAACGTGAGGTGCTACTAGCACCTTCAGTAGACGTTCTTCTCTCATGCTAACGCCTCCTCAAGTTGTTTAACCGCATCAGCAGTCATTAGCACTTTTTCAAATGCAATCAAGCTCACTGGGTCGATGCCTGCTACGTCACGTACGTCAACTTTGTACAAGTTGCGCGCCGCTAGGAACAAGTTCTCATCAACTTCAGGAGTAACGATTAGAACGTCATTTAGTTCATATTCGTTAAGTGCAGAAATAAGAGCTTTAGTCTTAGGTGCGTCAACACCGAACTTCTCTACAACAACCAAACGGTCTTGACGGATTAGTTCAGACAAGATGCTCTTGATCGCACCGCGATACATTTTCTTGTTAACTTTTTGGTCAAAGTCACGAGGCTTAGCTGCGAAAGCACGGCCACCGCCAACCCAAATTGGGCTACGGATTGTACCAGCACGCGCACGGCCAGTACCTTTTTGACGCCATGGCTTCTTACCGCCACCACGAACTTCAGCGCGAGTTTTCTGCGCTTTTGTACCCTGACGAGCGCCTGCACCGTAAGCTACAACTACCTGGTGTACCAGGGCTTCGTTGAATTCACGTCCAAAGGTCGCTTCGGATACTTCAAGAGCGCTTTGCGCGTCTTTCAATGTTAATTCCATCAGTTCACTCCCCAGACGTTACGCTTTAACAGCTGGCTTTACGATTACATCGTTGCCAGTTGCGCCAGGTACGGCACCTTTAACTAGGATAAGGCCGTTCTCTACGTCAACACGTACAACTTCCAAAGACTGAGTAGTCACTTGCTTGTTACCAAGCTGACCAGCCATTTTCTTGCCTTTGAATACTTTACCTGGTGATTGGTTTTGACCAATTGAACCAGGAGCACGGTGTGACAAAGAGTTACCGTGTGTCATACGCTGAGAACTGAAGTTCCAGCGCTTGATAGCACCTTGGAAACCTTTACCTTTTGATGTACCAGTTACATCAATTTTCTTAGTGTCGTTAAAGATTTCAACAGTGATTTCACTGCCTACTTCAATATCGGCACCTTCGTTTTCTTCTAGGCGGAATTCTACTAGAGTGCGTCCAGCTTCAACACCAGCTTTAGCAAAGTGACCTGCTTCAGCTTTGTTGATGCGGTTAGCTTTCTTAGTTCCAGCAGTAACCTGAAGAGCGCGATAACCGTCAGTTTCCTCAGTACGAAGCTGAGTAACGCGGTTTGGGGTCGCTTCAATAACAGTCACAGGGATAGACGTACCATCTTCAGTGAAGATGCGAGTCATACCCACTTTACGACCGACTAGACCAATCGCCATTGTTATAACCCTCTCTTATTAGCCCAGGCTGATTTGAACATCAACGCCAGCAGCCAAGTCCAAACGCATCAACGCGTCAACTGTTTTGTCAGTTGGCTCGATGATGTCTACCAAACGCTTGTGAGTACGGATTTCATATTGATCACGCGCGTCTTTGTTAACGTGCGGAGAAATCAGAACTGTATAGCGTTCTTTGCGAGTAGGTAGAGGAATAGGACCACTTACCTGAGCACCAGTGCGTTTCGCAGTTTCAACGATTTCAGCCGTAGACTGATCGATCAACTTGTGATCAAACGCTTTCAAACGAATGCGAATTCTTTGATTTGGCATCGATTAAGCTCCAATCGAAAGAACAAAAAAATTCACCCTTTCTCTTCCATTTTGTCCGGAAAGAAAGGATGTGCGTAAACCGATGGTTCCCAATCGGAACCCTGTTCTTTTTTCTAGCACGCCAGCAACAGGCTAATCAGTGATGATGAATCCGTTACTTCGGCAACCACCCTAAAAGCAGTGAGGTCGCGGCTAAAAATTACGTGCCCTAATTGGGCAGTGGGCGCGAATTATACAGAAAGCACAGGGCAATGCAAGAGGCAGTTTGCTTTTTATACACACATTTTTACGCTATAACAGTGTATGTAACTGTCTATAAGTAGTATTGTTGCGGTTGAGGTATCAGTATATCTTGATACCCTAGCGTAAAACATGCTTGTAGCGCCCAGAAGCGTAAAGGAATAGGCGCCAATATTTTTAGTAGTGAGAATATGGAAGTAGTAAATAACCAGCAAACTTTTGCACAAATAAAACGCATCTTAAATAACCACTCTACGTTGCTAGATGCCTACAGCCTATTAGAACCCATGATACTCGGCTTGTTTGACGCTACTCGCATGAGTATTTTTCAGCGTCGTCGTCAGCATCAGGACTTGGTTGCCCGATTTAAAACAGGCAAGGAAACCCTAGAGATAAAAGTGCCAATTAGCCCCATGTCTATTGCAGGCTATGTTGCTTTATCTCAAAAAGCTGTAGTTATTGACGACCCTTACAATCCGACATTACTTCAAAGTATTCACCCACGCCTTCGTTTTGCCGACAAGTTCGACAAAGATAACGATTTCAGAACACAAAACATTCTCTGCGTACCAATAATGAACGCAGGTGTATTGATGGGTGTAATTCAAATCATCAACAAAGCAAGCGGCAGCTTTACAGAAGACGACCTTAAGCTTGGCAACGCATTAGCACTTATTCTTGGCGACAAGTTTAGATTCGAGTTAGGCGGCACTAATAACCCATTTGATCTTCTTGTACATAAGAGTTTGCTGGAAGAAGCAACCCTAGCCGATATCCAATCTTCTACGCCAGACATTCGCGCTTTAGTACAGCGCTTAGTTTCTGAACACCGTATATCAGAGGATGAAATCGGTAACTCCCTGTCTATTCACTATCAAGTTCCATTCATTTCTTATTTACCCGAAAAGTATCATAGGTTTGAAAATGAAAGTCGCCTGAATGTTTCTTATTTAAAACGGAACTATGTGGCGGTTATTGCCGATGCGCACGATAAACCCATTGTGCTAATGGCTGAGCCAAACAATGCTGCGCTCTTAATGGAAATTGAAAGCGCAATGGGCATAGATAGCTATGAAATTGCTGTGAGCTTGCCTAACCTCATTCTTCAATATCTTGGAGAAAATAGTGGTGGCGGTGGCCCTGGCGAGATGAGTGATATTCTTGATGAAATTGGCTCATCTACCGATGAAAACGAAGATCAAATTGACGAGCTTTCAGACGACGCACCTGCTGTCGTACGTCTAGTAAGTCGAATACTTCACGACGCTAAACGTCTAAATGCTTCAGATATTCATATAGACCCCGAAAAGAATGCGCCTACTCGTGTGCGTATGCGCGTAGATGGGGTGTGTCGGGATATGAACCAGGTGCCAAACTCGCACCATAATGCGGTGATTGCGCGTATTAAAATCATGTCGAATCTTAATATAGCGGAAAAGCGGGTTCCTCAGGACGGCAAACTCGCGTTTAGAATGAACGGTAAACTCGTAGAAGTACGTGTTGCTACTATTCCTACCGTTGCCGGCGAAGGCGTGGTTATGCGTATTTTGGCATCGGGTGGAGCTATGCCTATCGACAAGATGAATTTAGCCCCCACCAACCGTTCAAGGTTGGAAGAGATGATAAAAAAACCTCACGGCATCCTACTTGTTGTAGGCCCCACAGGTTCAGGTAAAACCACAACGCTTCACGCTATATTGGGATATTTAAATACGCCTGAAAAGAAAATTTGGACAGCTGAGGATCCGGTGGAAATCACCCAACCCGGCCTACAACAGGTTCAAGTAAGTCCTAAAATTGGCTTTAACTTCGCAGCAGCACTGCGCGCATTCTTACGTGCCGACCCTGACATTATTCTTATTGGTGAGATGCGTGATAAAGAAACTGCTCATGCAGGCATTGAGGCCTCGTTAACTGGTCACTTGGTTCTTTCAACACTACACACCAACTCGGCGCCAGAAACGATTACCCGTTTACTCGATTTAGGCCTTGATCCAGTGAACTTTTCTGATGCATGCGTGGGGATACTCGCCCAACGTCTTATTAGAACGCTATGTGGAAATTGTAAAGAGAAGTATATTGCGGATGAAAAAGACATGGCATTTATTGAACGCCAGTACGGTCAAGAACACCTCTCGGAACTTAATCTCCAAGCCCCTTTAGAGCTTTACAGAGCCAAAGGCTGTGAAGAATGTGGAAATACAGGTTACAAGGGCAGGACGGGTGTGCACGAGTTGCTGGGAATGACACCAGAGCTTCGCTCAATGGTTTATAAGGAAGCAAGCGTTTCAGAAATGAAATCACAAGCTGCCAAAGATGGCATGCGTACCTTGGTGCAGGACGCAATATTTAAGGTCGTTAAAGGCGATACGGATTTAGCGCAGGTTCAGATTATAGGTGGTGAATAAGCGCTAGAACCTTACGGCGAAGAATATATCACCCTACATTGCGTGGAAGCGCAAGATTTAAGATGTGAAAAGCGATCGGCTATCGGTTCGCATATAAAAGAAATTATTTGCGAAAAACGTTACTACTAATAGTCAGCTAAATTCAAATCAAACTGGAGTAAAGGCTGTGGTGAAAACACAGCCTTTACCGCGTTTTTAAAGCAAATGCTTATTTCTTAAGGTACTCTCGAATAACGTAGTGAAGAATCCCGCCGTTTTCGAAATAAGTAAACTCATTCGATGTATCAATTCTGATATCCATCATAAATGAAGTGGTTTCCCCATCATCGGAAGTAGCTTTGACTTCAACTTCGGTCTGCCCACGTTCAACAGCGTTAATAGAAAAAGACTCATTACCTTTGAGCCCTAACGAACTCGCGCTGTCACCTGACTTAAATTGAAGTGGCAGAATACCCATTCCTATTAAGTTTGAGCGGTGAATACGCTCATAGCTTTCGGCAAGTACCGCCTTCACGCCCATAAGAGATGGACCCTTTGCCGCCCAATCTCGGCTAGAGCCAGTACCGTACTCTTTACCACCAATGACAATTGCTGGTACGCCGTCATCTTTGTAACGCATAGCAGCATGGAAAATAGACATACTATCGCCACTTGGGAAATGTGTGGTTGCACTGCCTCTTGTGCCGGGTGCTAATTGGTTTTGAAGACGCACGTTAGCAAACGTACCTCTCATCATAACCTCGTGGTTACCACGACGCGACCCGTAAGAGTTAAAGTCTTTAGGCTCAACCCCTTGGGCCTGCAGGTACTCGCCCGCAGGGCTATCTTCTGCGATCGCGCCGGCTGGAGAAATATGGTCGGTAGTAATCGAATCGCCCACCTTAACTAGGCATCGTGCGTTTTCAATTGCAGTCAAAGCCTCTGGCTCCTTACCCATTACTTCAAAGAAAGGCGGATGCTTAATGTAGGTTGATTCTGGCCAGTCGTAGACTGATGTTTTACTTACCTGCAGTTCATTCCATTCACCGCTTCCTTTAAATACATCTGCATACTTTTCTTTAAACAAATCACCAGTGACGTTTTCCGCTATATATTGCTGAATTTCGTCTTCGGTAGGCCAAATGTCTTTTAAGTATACCGGAGAACCATCACTCGCCTTACCTAACGGCTCTTTAGTGATATCTACATTCATGTTCCCAGCTAGCGCGTATGCTACAACCAGTGGTGGTGATGCTAGGTAGTTTGCAGCCACATCAGGATGGATACGCCCTTCAAAGTTGCGGTTACCAGATAAAACTGAGGTAACCGTAAGTTTCGCTTTTCTAATGGCGTCAGTTATGGAATCAGGTAGCGGCCCGGAGTTACCAATACACGTAGTACAGCCGTAGCCAACCAAGTTAAAACCTAGCGCTTCAAGCGGGTCCATAAGACCTGCATCTTCTAAATACTGAGTAACAACCTGAGAGCCAGGTGCTAATGAAGTCTTGACCCACGGCTTACGAGTTAGCCCTCTTTCCGCTGCTTTCTTCGCAAGCAAGCCTGCGCCAACAAGCACTGATGGATTTGACGTGTTAGTACAACTGGTGATAGCAGCGATTACAATAGCGCCATCTTCAAGGTTGAACTTGCTTCCTCTGAACTCCACGAATGAGTCGTGTTCTTCGTCCACCTCGTCTGTTGTGCCCAAACCCGCTTCTGCGATGAGATCAGTTTCTTCATCAAGTACTTTCACGTCAATTTGCGAACGATGCCACTCTTTAAATGCCTCTGCTGCATTATCGAGGGCAATTCTATCTTGAGGACGCTTAGGTCCAGCAAGTGAAGGAACAACGTCGTCCAAGTTTAGCTCAAGGGTTTCATGATACTGGGCATCTTTTGAGTGGTCGTCGTGCCATAGGTGACTAAATTTCGCATACTTCTCCACAAGGGCAATTTGATCTTCGTCTCGGCCGGTGAGTCGCAGGTAATCTAGCGCAACATCATCAATAGGGAAAATACCGCAAGTAGCACCATATTCGGGCGCCATGTTTGCGATGGTGGCACGGTCTGCCGTAGTAAGATGCTTAAGACCCGGTCCATAGAATTCTACAAACTTTCCAACAACGCCATGTTCACGTAGTTGTTGTGTGATAGTTAGCACCATGTCGGTGGCAGTTACGCCAGCAGGTAACTTACCTGAAAGCCTGAAGCCAACCACTTTTGGTAATAACATTGTTACTGGTTGACCCAGCATCGCTGCTTCTGCTTCAATGCCTCCCACACCCCAGCCAAGTACGCCAAGGCCATTAATCATAGTGGTATGCGAATCTGTTCCCACTAGGGTGTCGGGGTAAACCAAGGTTTCCCCATCTTGCTCCTTAGTGAATGCGCAACGAGCAAGATACTCTAGGTTAACCTGATGCACGATACCGCGACCTGGGGGAACCACTTTGAAATTGTCAAAGCTAGACTGGCCCCATTTAAGAAATTGATAACGCTCTCTATTTCGCTGGATTTCAATGTCTGTATTCTTTTCAAGCGCATCGTCTTCAGCAAAGTGATCAACCATTACTGAGTGGTCAATAACCAGTTCTACTGGATTTAATGGATTAATCGCCTGAGCGTCGCCACCTAAACGATTAACCGCATCACGCATGGCTGCTAAATCAACAATAGCAGGCACACCCGTAAAATCTTGGAGGATGACGCGCGCGGGAACAAAAGACACTTCGTGGTCAACGTGATTGTCAGTGTCCCATTTTGCTACTTGCTCAATATCGTTACTATTTACGAACTCTTCATCTTCATGGCGAATCAGGTTTTCCAACAGAATTTTGATGCAAAAGGGAAGCCTGTCGAGCGCATATTTACTGCCTATACTGTCAAAATTAACCGCTTTGAAGTTTTTACCGTTTACATCAAGCTGCGAAAAAGACTTATATGTCATACGCTCACCATCCTTCTTTGCCTGTTCGTGAATATTGTGTACGTTTCAAGTTTACCAACGCAAGAAACGAGCAACGGGTATTGTCCCGCCGCCTTACTTGTCAATTTGTACGGCCTTAACATGAAAAAAAGTTCACCTACCTTTAGTAATGGCATCTGTTTTTAGGTGATTTTTTTAAAGGGATTCAGAAGTTCGGTTACAAACTCAAGCCAAATAGACGAAAGTGCGCCGCACTGCTTATGGCTAATTAAACTTAGCGCACTGTATTGTGACAATATTCTTTTGAAAATTTCGTGTGTACACAAAGAACTTGTTGAACAGGTCAATTTACATATATGCAACATTTCTGTTTTCTTATAACTCACCAAACGGTATGCTAAAAATCCGGTTAAACATTAAATGTCTTAATACATGCTTAGGAAGGCTTTGAGATATACAAGCCTTAGTAGTGAGCAATAACAATAATAACGAAGTTATCATGACACACCCGCTAGTTAAGAAGTACAACCTTGCGCCTCACCCCGAAGGAGGTTTCTATCGTCAGGTTTTCCGTTCTGAAAACGAAACTAAATCCTTTGTGCACAATGCTAGTCGTCCCGCGCTTACTCATATTTATTTTCTTCTACTGAAGGGGCAAGTCAGCCGTTTTCACCGCGTTTTGCACGATGAAGTGTGGAATCACTATGAAGGGGCTCCCCTACAGCTGTTTCAACTTGAAAAACAACAGTTGTGGGAACGTCGTATTGGTGGTGGAAGCAACGATTACGTCGAAGTGGTTAAAGCAGGGAATTTTCAGGCAGCCGCAACTATGGGAGATTACTCTCTGGTGGGTTGTACCGTAGCTCCGGGGTTTGACTTTGAAGACTTTAGTTTCATAGAGGAGCCATCAATGAAAGAATGGATTAAAGTCGCACATCCTGACCTTACTCACTTTATATAATCATTCTCAAATGTTGGCGAAAAACACACATCTTACCTGCGATTTTGTACAAGCATAAACTGGATTTTTAAGCGCCAATCAAGGATGATAACAGCAGATTTTTAAATATACGTCTGAACGTCCAAACTTTGGAAACTCTCAGACTATTTCACTCTAACGCCGCAGGTAACCCAACTATGTATAAATTGGTACTTATTCGTCATGGAGAAAGTCAGTGGAACTTGGAAAACCGTTTCACAGGCTGGCACGACGTTGACTTGACCGACACTGGTGTAGCACAAGCAAAGACCGCAGGTCAGCTACTTAAAGATGCTGGATTTACATTTGATCAGGCTTATACGTCTGTACTTCTTCGCGCTATTAAAACACTTAATATTGCCCTTGAAGAAATGGGCCAACATTACCTTCCAGTTGAACGTCATTGGCGTCTGAACGAGCGTCACTATGGTGCACTGACAGGTCTAGACAAAGCAGAGACTGCCGCTAAGCATGGTGAAGAACAGGTTAAAATCTGGCGTCGTAGCTTCGACATTCCACCTCCGGCCGTTGAAGATGATAGCGAGCACTTCCCAGGTCACGATCCGCGTTACAACAATGTAGATACTGATATATTGCCACGTGGTGAAAGTCTTAAGCTAACTATCGAACGTGTACTGCCATACTGGCACGACGTTATTCGTCCAGACATCCAAGCAGGCAAGCGCGTAATTATTGCTGCGCACGGCAACAGTCTTCGTGCTCTTGTTAAGTACCTTGATGGTATGTCAGACGAAGAAGTGTTGGGTCTAAACATTCCTACAGGTGTACCGCTAGTATACGAGTTAGATGAAAACCTTAAGCCAATTTCTAAAGAGTACCTTGGCGATGCTGACGCTATCAAAGCAATGATGGATGCCGTCGCTAAGCAAGGCAAAGCGAAGTAATCGAATGCCTTTTTAGATACGAAAAAGCCTGCGTTCGCAGGCTTTTTTAATGGGTGTCTTATTAGACTAGTTTGGTACTCTCACCAACCAATTGTGAGTGTCTTCTGCTTTACCCCATTGAATATCATTTAACGCTTGTCTTAGCTTCATCGTTACAGGGCCAGCTTCTCCGTTACCCACCTGATACTCTTTATCATTGTGAATAAAAGTACCTACTGGCGTAAGTACAGCCGCTGTACCAGACAGTGCAGCTTCAGTATTCGGTTTAGCTGAACGCTCTAGTAGCTCGTCTACAGTAATATCGCGCTCGCTCACCTTCATGCCGTGGTCTTTGGCAATTTGAAGAATCGTTGCTCGGGTTACACCGTGTAAGAAGCTAGAATCTAACCCTTTAGTAATGATTTCATCACCGTCGATAAGCAGGAAGTTAGCAGCTCCCGTTTCTTGTACATCGCCATTAGGGCAAAACAGAATTTGATCAGCCTGAACTTCTGCACGCGCTTTAAGAATAGGAGGCAACGCACTGGCGTAGTTACCACCGCTTTTTACCATTCCCATGTGCGGTGCACAGCGCATACCTGTTTCGTCTAGCAACAAGCGTAGTGGCTTCAAACCGCCGGCAAAGTAATCGCCAACCGGCGATAATAGAACGTATAGCATTGAACTTGCTGATGGTGCTGCCGCTTTACCAATAGAAGCTTCCGTTCCGATATGCGTAGGGCGGATATACATAGAACCTGGAGGCTCTGGAACCTCAGAGGCGTATTTTGCAACAATATCGATTATCATCTTTTCGACTTGCGTTTTGTCTATTTCAGGCAAGTTAAGCAGACGGCTACTTTGAGCGAAGCGCTCAATATTCTTATCCATTCTAAAAATATTGATGCTGCCATCTTCGTGCTTAAATGCTTTTAAGCCTTCAAAGCAAGTACTTGAGTAATGAAGTACGTGTGCACCAGGGTGTAGCTGAATACTATCTGCACTGACAAATTCGGTGTCAGTCCACTTATCGTTGACAAAGGTAGCAAGTGCCATTTGTGGCATGAATACTGTACCGAATACGGCCATTAGTTCGTCCTATTTACTTCGACTAGAAAAATACTCGACAGAGTTTACCAAAAAACGTTCACTTTGCTAAAAGTAAGTCAGATCTATTAAGGCTTTTATCGAATAAGAATGTCTATAAATACTGACAACACAAAAATAATGGGGTCAGAGTCGTGACTCTGAC